>CAZLMF010000031.1:0-18459 GCA_964560565.1 uncultured Oscillospiraceae bacterium | reverse complement strand
TTGGAGTATCGCAAGCTGACAAAGCTAAATTCCACCTATGTTGAGGGGCTGTTAAAGCAAATTTCCGATGACGGACGTGTCCATTCGGTATTTAAGCAGACAGAAACCCGTACAGGAAGAATATCCTCAACCGAACCTAATATGCAAAACATTCCTATTCGCACGGAGCTTGGGCGCAATATGCGCAGGTTCTTCATTGCGGAAAAAGGACGAACCTTTGTGGATGCGGACTATTCCCAGATTGAGCTTAGAGTGCTTGCGCATATCTCCGATGATGAGGCTATGATAGCTGCTTTCAAGCATGGCGAGGACTTCCATACCGTTACCGCTTCGCAGGTGTTTGGCTTGCCTATTGATTTGGTTTCGCCTGAAATGAGAAGTGCCGCAAAAGCGGTAAACTTCGGGATTGTGTATGGTATTGGGGCATTTTCTCTTTCGCAGGACATTGGTGTGAGCGTTGCGGAGGCTGACCGTTATATTAAAGGCTATCTTGATAAATACCGTGGTGTGCATAGATATATGGAGCGCATTGTGGAGGACGGCAAGGTTCAGGGCTATGTGAAAACTATGTTTGGGCGCAGAAGATATGTACCTGAGCTTGCGGCATCGAATAAGAATTTGCAAGCCTTTGGCAAGAGAATTGCAATGAATACACCTATTCAGGGCAGTGCGGCTGATATAATAAAGATTGCAATGGTAAGAGTCTATCGCAGGTTGCGTGAGCAAAATCTTGATGCTAGGCTTATTTTACAGGTGCATGATGAGCTGATAGTTGAGGCGTCTGTTAAGGATGCGCAAAAGGCTGCAGTAATTGTGCAGGAGGAAATGCAAAGTGCGGCAAAGCTTGCTGTGCCGCTAATTGCTGAAGTTAAGATGGGCAAGAGCTGGTTTGATGCGCATTAAATTATACGGAGTGGATAATTTATGAAGAATATACTGATTGTATGCACGGGTAATACCTGCCGCAGTCCTATGGCGGAGAGAATTGTCCAAAGCATTTGCAAGCGCAAGAGTAAAATCTATGACTACAAGTTTTCAAGTGCAGGGCTAAGCGCCTTTAATGGCGGTCCTATTTCACAGCACGCCCTTGATGCCCTTGATGAGATTGGCATAAATGCAAAGGGATTTAGCTCGACTAATGCTAGTGCAATTGACTTTTCTGTTTACGATGAAATTCACACTATGACAAATGCTCATAAAAGGGCGATTGTGAGCACATACCCACAGCTTGAGGAGAAAATTGTGGTGCTGGGCGTTTCTGACCCCTTTGGAGGCAACCTCGATGATTACAGGCGTTGCAGGGATGAGCTTGTGCGCTTTTATGAGGGGTATATAGTATGACAGTAGCACAGATTACCCATGCTAATGCAACACATATTGAGGGCATTGCTGCCCTTGAGGAAAAGTGCTTTTCACTGCCGTGGCTAGCCGCTACATACAAGCGTGAGCTTGTAAAGTCCAATGCCATTACACTGGTTGCTTTTGTAAATGACACCGTTGTGGGACTTGTAAATGCGCATTTTGTGCTGGATGAATGCAGCCTAAACCGAATTGCTGTTTCCCCCGAGCATAGGAGGAATGGTATTGCGGACAGGCTTATAGATGCCCTTGTGGGAGCGTGCAGGGTGCGTGGTGCGCAGTTTATCCTGCTCGATGTTAGGCGCAGTAATGAAGCGGCGCAAAGACTTTATGCAAAGCATGGTTTTGCTGAGGTTGGAAAGCGACCGAGATATTATCAGCAACCTGATGAGGAAGCTGTTTTGTTGACAAAGAATTTAGCTGTTTAGAAATAGGGGTAGCAAAATGAAAATACTGGCGATAGAAAGCTCCTGCGATGAAACCGCTTGCGCGGTTGTGGAGGACGGGAGGAATGTGCTGTCATCCATTGTGGCTTCACAGGTGGAGGAGCATAGGCTATATGGTGGCGTTGTGCCTGAGATTGCAAGCCGCCGACACTGCGAAAGCATTGTACAGGTCGTGGACGAAGCGCTAAAGGGCGCAAGCCTAACGCTTGCGGAGGTTGATGCAATAGCGGTGACCTATGCTCCGGGGCTTATTGGGGCGCTGCTTGTGGGGGTGAACTTTGCAAAGGGGCTTAGTATGGCAGCGAAAAAGCCGCTTATCCCTGTTCACCATATAAGGGGGCATATTGCCGCAAATTATATTGCTCATAAGGAGCTTGAGCCGCCTTACATATGCCTTGTGGCATCGGGTGGGCATAGTCATATTATCGAGGTTCTTGGATATACTCAATACCGTGTGCTTGGGCGCACAAGGGACGATGCGGCAGGTGAGGCATTTGATAAGGTAGCTCGTGTGCTGGGTATGCCCTACCCCGGTGGGGTTTTTATCGATAAGGCGGCGCAGTTGGGGAATCCGAATGCGTATAAGTTGCCTAAACCGAGTATCGACGGCTATCCTTACGATTTTAGCTTTTCGGGGCTAAAAACGGCGGCGATAAATTTAGTGCATAATAGCGAGCAAAAGGGCGAAAAACTGAATGATAACGACCTTGCCGCCTCATTTCAGGCAACTGTTTGCGATATATTGACATCGAGGCTTATGCTTGCCGCTAGAGAGCATGGATATAATAAAATTGCGGTGTCAGGCGGAGTTGCGGCAAATTCAGGCCTTAGAAAAAGCCTTGAGGATGCTTGTAAGAAAGATAATTGCAAGCTGTATCTGCCTCCCCTTTCACTTTGCGGTGATAATGCGGCAATGATAGGCTGTGCTGGATATTATGAATTTCTTGCAGGAAATATAGCTGATGAGTCCCTTAATGCCACCGCTTCGTTATCCATATAAAAACAATGAAAGCGGATTTTTGCAAGTTGTAAAGAATAAACTTGCAAAAAGTTTGCAAATACTAATAAAATAGTATTGACCTATTGAAAAAATCAATGTATAATAGTATAAGTGGGAGGATGTAGTTTTCCTCCATGCTAATAAATAATCAATAAATTGAAGGGAGATAGACTATGCTTACAAATAATAAGAATGTACTTTCATGGGTTGACGAGATGGTTGCACTTACTACACCTGATAAAGTGGTTTGGATAGACGGCTCTGATAAGCAGCTAGAAGCACTGCGAAATGAGGCGACTTCCACCGGTGAGGTTTTGAGACTTAATGAGGAAAAGCTGCCCGGATGCTTAATCCACCGCACAGCTGAAAATGACGTTGCTCGTGTTGAACACCGCACCTTTATATGCTCACGCAACAAGGAGGATGCAGGCCCTACTAATAACTGGCGTGACCCTGTTGAGATGTATGCAGAGATGCGCAAGCTTTTTGCAGGCGTTATGACTGGGCGCACTATGTATGTTATCCCCTACTCCATGGGGCCGTTCGGCTCACCTTTTGCTAAAGTTGGAGTTGAGGTCACTGACTCTATTTATGTTGTTCTAAACATGGACATAATGACTCGTATGGGTAAGTCTGCCTTTGACGCTCTTGGAGATAGCAACGACTTCGTTCGCGGCTTGCATTCAAAGGCTGATATTGACGAGAAGAAGCGTTACATTTGCCACTTCCCTGAGGATAACGCAATTTGGTCGATAAATTCAGGATACGGCGGAAATGTTCTGCTTGGTAAGAAGTGCTTTGCACTTAGAATTGCTTCATACCAGGGCAAGAATGAAGGCTGGATGGCTGAACATATGCTAATTCTTGGGATTGAGAACCCACAGGGTGATGTTAAGTACCTTGCAGCGGCATTCCCTTCTGCTTGCGGTAAGACCAACCTTGCGATGCTTATTCCACCTGAGATTTATCAGAAAAAGGGCTATAAGGTATGGTGCGTGGGCGATGATATTGCATGGCTGCGCATAGGTGCTGATGGCAGACTTTGGGCAATCAACCCCGAGAACGGCTTCTTTGGCGTTGCTCCCGGCACAAATGAGAAGTCAAACCCCAATGCACTTGCTTCAACTATGAGCGATACAATCTTTACAAACGTTGTTCATAAGCTTGATGATAATACAGTTTGGTGGGAGGGGCTTGATAAGAACCCTATTACCAATGCAATTGACTGGAAGGGCAATCCTTGGAACAGCAGCATGGACGTAAAGGGCGCACATCCAAACAGCCGCTTTACTGCTCCAGCTCGCAACTGCCCTTGCCTATCATCAGAATTTGATAATCCAAACGGTGTGCCGATTTCCGCTATCGTATTTGGCGGTCGTCGTGCTAAGACTGCTCCCCTTGTATATCAGTCCTATGACTGGCAGCATGGCGTATTTGTTGGCTCGATAATGGCTAGTGAGACCACTGCTGCAGCTACCGGTGCAGTAGGTGTTGTTCGTCGTGACCCGATGGCTATGCTACCCTTCTGCGGCTACCACATGGGCGACTACTTCAAGCACTGGCTGGATATGGGCAAGCGCCTTGGCGATAAGGCTCCGCAGATATTCAATGTCAACTGGTTCCGCACCGATGATGAGGGGCACTTCATTTGGCCGGGATTTGGCGATAATATGCGTGTGCTTGAATGGATTATCAACCGCACCATGGGCAAGTCTGATGCTGTTGAAACAGCTATCGGCTATGAGCCAAAGGCTGAGGACATCAATATCGAGGGGCTTGAGGACGAGATAACAATCGACACTCTTAATGGGCTGCTCAATGTTGATATAAATCTTTGGGTTGATGAAGCTAAGGGTATTCATGAATTCTATGGCAAGTTTGGCGACAGACTGCCTGCTGAGCTTAATGATGAGCTTGCTAAGCTTGAGAAAAGACTTGGCTAGGGATTAAAGTTAAGATAATAGAAGCCCCCGTGGAAATTCCACGGGGGCTTTTGCTAGATGAATATAGAGTTAATTGATTTATACCAAGCGATATTAGAATGCTTGAAATATCAGAAAAACCGTTTTTTTGTTATCCCATTGCAATTATGTTCTCTAGTACCTTCATGGCGTTATCGTGACGCTCCTTGGTGTCCGGGCTATTGGGGGTGTTTGTCATCTTATAATCTCGCACTGCCACAAATATATCCTCAGGGCAATCCTCCCAACCCATGGATTTAGCAAAGCTTGTCCCACTGATATAGTAGCCATAGCCCTTAATGTGGTCGTTGTCTGGGAAAAGGGTGGTCAAATCCAGTAGGGTTTGATCTGCCAATATCTTTTCAGCATTTGCATCGTCACATAGTATAAGCATTGCTTCCGCAACTTGAAGTTCGCCTGAAAGCTTAGTTTGGTTCATAATGTAGTTTTGGTTATCCTGAGCTTCGTTGAAAAGCACAGGGAAAATTGCGATATGAACTTTCCCATTGCCGTTAAAATCCTCGCCAACCGCTTCAAATGCTGCCTCAATGGTAGGTAAGTTTTGCGTAATTGAAAATTCGTCGGTTACAGTGAGAAGTCGCAAGTCCTCATGCTCCCTGCTAAGCATATCATAAGCTAGAAATGCCAGTACAAGAGCAATAAATACCCCGCCAATAACATAGGGCTTATTGTGATACATAAAGTTCTTTGCCTTATCCCAACCGATGAGTTTTGTGTAGGCAACAGGCGTTTCCTCGATGATTTCGCTTTCCTCTATTATGCCCTGCTTTAGCTTAATAAGCTCTACCCTTTCCCGAGCTAAGCGCTCTTGTTCTGCTTTTCTGTCCTCATTTGACATTCAATCACCTCAAAGTTAAACGGTGTCAAAGTGTATAGCTCTGACACCGAAATTCGTATATTTATAGTGGGCGCATCGTTGGGAATAATAGCACATCACGGATTGAAGCGCTGTCGGTGAGCAGCATGACAAGTCGATCAAGTCCAAAGCCTAAACCTCCTGTGGGGGGCATACCGTATTCAAGGGCTGTGAGGAAATCCTCATCGACCTGTGCATTCTTGCCATCGGGCTGCTTGCGCTTTTCCTCAACCTGAATGTTAAAGCGCTCACGCTGGTCAATCGGGTCATTAAGCTCTGAAAAAGCATTGCCCATTTCACGAGCATAGATGAAGAACTCAAAACGCTCGGTAAAAGCAGGATTGCCTGGCTTGCGCTTAGCAAGCAAGGAATTCTCAACCGGGTAGTCGTATATAAATGTTGGTTGGATTAGCTTTTCCTCCACAAAGGCATCGAAAAGCTCAATAAGTACATCGCCCTTTGTTGCAGTGTCTGCAACTTCAACATGCTTGCGCTTTGCGACTGCTCTTGCGTCTGCATCGTCCTTCCATGTGTTATAGTCCTCATTTGCGTACTTGATAACGGACTCAACCATAGTTAGGCGCTCCCACGGAGCTGCCATATTGATTTCAACACCTTGGTAGGTGATGTTTTCAGTGCCGCAGATAGTCTTTGCCAGATGCACATAAAGCTCCTCAACTAAATCCATCATGCCGTTGTAGTCAGTATATGCCTGATAAAGCTCGACAGAGGTGAATTCGGGGTTGTGTTTAACTGACATTCCTTCGTTTCGGAATATGCGCCCAACTTCGTATACACGTTCAAATCCGCCTACTATTAGGCGCTTTAAGTAAAGCTCTGTTTCAATGCGTAGATACATATCAATGTCAAGAGCGTTGTGGTGGGTGACAAAGGGACGTGCAGCGGCACCTATTTCAAGACTGTGCAGCACGGGAGTGTCAACCTCCAAATAGCCACGAGAATCAAGGAAGTTGCGTATTTCTGAAATGATGTGGCTGCGCTTGACAAAGCATTCCTTAACATCAGGGTTGACGATTAGGTCGATATAACGCTGACGATAACGGGTTTCCAAATTCTTTAGTCCGTGCCACTTTTCGGGTAGGGGAAGAAGGGACTTTGTGAGCATTACGATTTCCTGCGCATGGACGGAGATTTCGCCCTTACGAGTGCGAAATGCAAAGCCGTTGATGCCCACAATATCGCCAATATCCCAGCGCTTAAACTCGGCAAAGGCTTCCTCGCCTATGTCGTTGAGCTTAATATACGCTTGAATTCGGTCGGTCTCATCACGGACATCGATAAAGTTTGCTTTGCCCATATCGCGCCAACTCATAATCCTGCCTGCTATTGAAACGGGCTTTCCGTCAAGCTCATCAAAGTTATCCTTTATATCGCTTGCGTGGTGAGTTACATTAAATGAGGTGATATCAAAAGGGTTTGCACCCTGTTCCTTTAAGCTTTCTAGCTTATCCATTCTAATGCGCTTTAGCTCGTTTATATCTTGGACTTCCTCTTCTAGGACTTCTATGTTGTTTTCTTCATTTGCCATTTAATTATCATTCCTTACTTTGCTATATCTAGTATTTTGAACTTGATTATACCTATCGGGGCTTCAACGTCGACTATTTCGCCAACACTTTTGCCCATTATTGCCCTGCCTATTGGGCTTTCATCGGATATTCTGCTCTCCTCGGGACTTGCTTCATTTGAGCCTACTACTTGAATATCCATAATCTCATCAAGCTCAATATCCTGAAGCTTTACTTTATTTCCGACGTTAACATGCTCTGTCGAAAGCTCATCCTCGTCAACCAGCTTAACGTTTTTAAGAATTAATTCAATTTCAACTATTCTTGCTTCAAGTATGCCTTGCTCATTTTTCGCTTCATCGTACTCACTATTCTCAGATAAATCGCCAAATGATAGTGCAACCTTAATTTTATCCGCTACTTCGCGGCGTCTTACTGACTTAAGATACTCAATCTCAGTTTCAAGCTTATTAAGCCCATCTTGGGTAAGGATAGTCTGTTTTGCTACCATTTTTAGTTGCTCCTTCGTTAAAATATAAGTCTTTAGTTAAAAGACCTTTGCCGCATTTGCGGAACATTGAATTTACGGGGTTGAAAAGTTTGAATTCCATGATTTCAAGTTTTCTGTCGCTTTTTACTATTAATAATTTTTTTGCCAATATATCGTTTCACGCTCGCCAGAAATGGCGAGCGTAAATTACCTAGTAACAAGATGCTCTATTTAGATGTTTGCTATTTAATGGAGGTTTTAAGCACTTCTATTGCCTTTTGGAGCTGTGTGTCATTCTGCTCCTCTATTGTTGCAAAATCCTCCTCTAGGGCAATTTCATAGTCGGGTTTTAGTCCAACACCATCATAGTTTGCTGACTTTGGAGGGTAATAGTAGCCAACGGTAAACTTAATTGCACTGCCATCCTTTAGTGTGTAGGTGTTTTGCATTACTCCCTTACCGTAGGTTGTGACACCAACAAGCTTGCCCTTATTAAAATCACGAATTGTAGCAGCGAAAAGTTCCGCAGCTGAGGCAGTATTGTTGTTTACTATTATGGTCATAGGCAGGTCAATGAAGTTTTCATCAGAAGTCCTTAAAACCTTGGTAAGTCCGTCCTTATAGGTTACAGTTGCGAGTGTTCCCTCGGGTAGGAGGAAGTCAAGCATTTCCTCAACTGATGAAACAGTTCCGCCGCCATTGTCACGGACATCGAATATCAAGCCCTTTGCGCCGTCAACCTGATGCTTGTTAACCATAGCCTTGAACTGCTCAACTGTGCTGCTGTTAAATGTAGAAATGCGTACATATCCAATATTTTCAATCATACGACCTGTAACAGATTTTATCTCCATCTTCTTGCGAGTAAGCTCAAAGTTTTTATCCTCGCCCTCGCGCCTTATGGTAACCACGACCTTCGAGCCTTCATTGCCTTTTATGTTGGTAACTGACTGTTCATAGCCTGTAACAAGAACATCGCTACCGTCAACCTTGACGATAATATCGCCTTCAACAATGCCTGCTTCCTTTGCAGGGCTAGCCTCGTCAACCTTTACAATTTTAATGTAGCCACTTTCTTCTTTGGTGATTGTGACGCCAATGCCGATAAGCTGTCCTTGATTGGAAAGGTCCTCGTTTGAATGCTCTTGTGCATTATAATATGCAGAATACTTGTCATTAAGACCGTTGATATAGCCATCGGCTATTGAATCATGTAAATAATCTTCATCGATTTCGCCATTGAAGTTATTGCGGACATATACGTCAATTTCCTCAAGCTTTTCGTATATTTCCTCTCGCTCCTTTACACCTGTAACCATTGCGTTGTAAATATCAAGTGAAAATGTCATTGTAATGATGAAGGTTATTGCGGCAGCAACAGCAACTAGGCTGACAGTAATGCCGAGTGGTACTTTCTTATTCACGCGCTTACTTCCCCTTAATGCGCGGTTTTCTAGCCGCACGATAATTAGGTAGATTAAATCTACTCAAACAAACTCTTATATGCGTAAGTGTATGGATCGACCTTTTGGTTGTCGAGCCTTATTTCAAAGTGTACATGATAGCCGGTAGAAAGCCCTGTTGTACCGACGGTTGCAATTTGCTGTCCACGGTCAACAGTGTCACCGACATTGACAATCACCTTGTCGCAATGACCATATAGTGTGTAAATTGATACTCCATCGGAATTATATCCGTGGTCAATTAGGACGTAGTGACCATAACCACGGTTTGAGTTCTTCTCAGCTACAAGAACCTTGCCGGAGTTTGCCGCAACTATTGGAGCGCTTTTAATTACACCGGAGCTTTTTCCTACAATATCAATGCCCGTGTGCCAATCTGATTGACCGAATAAAGTCCTCCAGCCATAATAAGATGAAATGCGGTAATGCCCGGGCACAGGCCATGCAAATGCGCCGCCTGAGAAGGCAAATTCCTGTTGTTTACGCTTTTCTTCATCTATTATACGTTGGATTTCTTTCTCAACTTCATCGTATTGCGCTTTGTTCTTGGAATATGATGCCAGAAGCTCAGCTTCATCTTTTTCCAAAGCTTTCACAGAAGCTTCATAGTCGCTGTATGAAGCACTTAGCTGCTTCTTTTTATCCTCTGCAGCAAGCTTGTCTTGTTCGATATTTAGTTTATTATCCTCAACCTCAAGCTTTTTATCCTCAATTTCTAGTTTTGTAATTTCAAGCGCCTGTTTATCGGCAACAAGCCCATCAAGTATTTCCTTATCATGGATTGTTATACGCTTTATGTACTCGGCATTTGAAAGCATGGAATAGAAATCAGATGAGCCTAGTAAAATTGACAGCACTGAGTCGTCCCCTGCAATATACAAAGCGCGAACTCTTTGCTTGAAAACTTCATTTCCGTCATCGTATTCAGTTTGCTTTTGAGCTATGTCGGCTTCAAGGGATACTATATCTTCCTCTAGTAGAGCTATTTCCGCCTCTAAAGCCCCAACGTTCTTCTTAAGAAGCTCGATATTCTCCATTGTGAGCTCAATTTGCTCCCACACAGAATCCTGATATTTCTGCTGTTGGGACTTATCGCTGCGCACTATGGCAATTTCATTTGAAAGCTGCTTTTGTCGCTGCTCTATCTGAGCAAGTCTGTCCTCTAGGTCAGATTTGCTGTCAGCGACAACATTTGTGCTGTACAAGCCCATGCACACGACGAGCGCCAGCAATAACGCTGTTATTCGTTTTAGAATTCTCATAAGTACGGTCCTTTCTAAGCAGATTCTGTTAATTTCTGCTAAACCTTCAAATGCTTCTTAACGCTTATGATTGTACCAAGTGCGCCTAAAAATGTGCCTGCTACAAGATAACAACCGAGGATAAACCATTTGATTGTGTCAAAGGTAATGAGATTGGTGACACCCAGTCCCAGCCACATGGTAGGGTCCTCGGAAAAGAGCTTGAAAAGTGATTCGTATCCAAACCATGTCACACCCCATGCGGCAATCGCTGATAATGCGCCGACAAACATCCCCTCAACAAAGAAAGGAATGCGAATGAAGGTGTTTGTGGCTCCAACGAACTTCATAATATTTATCTCGCGCCTGCGGGTAAATACGCTTGCACGAGTTGTGTTCGAGATAATTACAATACATACCACCGTTAAAGCTGCAACCACTGCAAGCCCGATTACGGTGAGGGTTGAGTCTATGCCGTTTAGCACCCTAGCAAAGTCAGCAGGCGCTTTTACAACATCGACCTTGTTAATGCTTTTTATGGTGCTTGTCACTTGACCTATTTTATTGATGTCATTAACCCTAACCCTAAAGGAAAAAGGGAGAAAGTCGTTTTCAACACCGTCAAAAAGCGCCTCGTAGCTCTCACCTAGGGCAGCTTTCATTTCAGCAACTGCCTCTTCCTTGTTAACAAAGATTACCTGCTCGACGTTTGAGTTGAGCTTTAGGGATTTTTCAACGTTTGCAACATCCTCATCGGTTGAGTCCTGCATTAGATAAACTGCAATTTCATGCTTGTCCTCGATATTGCCGACGATAATCCTTATATTTAGGGAAACTAGAAAAGCAAATCCCACTAGCAAAAGGCTTACTGTAAGAATGCAAAATGATGCAAAGGTCATAGTCTTGTTGTGCCATGCACCCTTAACACCCTGCTTTACTAAGAAGCTAAAGTTACTTCCTCTCATTGCTGCCTCCTATCACGTCATCAAACGCTATGGAGCCGGCGTTGATATTGATGATTCTGCCGCCGAAGTGGCGTACTAAATCGTGCTCGTGCGTAACCATTAGGACTGTTGTGCCGCAACGGTTGATTTCCTTTAACAGTTCAACGATTTCGTATGAAAGTTCAGGGTCGATATTGCCGGTGGGCTCGTCCGCAATTATAAGGGCGGGGTCGTTTGCCAAAGCTCTTGCAAGGGCGACACGCTGTTGTTCGCCTCCTGAAAGCTCCCCTGGGTACATCTTTGCTTTTGCGGTAAGTCCAACAAGGTTTATAACGTAGGGTACACGTCTGCGTATGTATTTGAGGGGTGCATCGGTGACGCGCAGTACAAATGCAATGTTTTCAAATACAGTCATGCTTGGAATAAGCCTGAAGTCCTGAAATACAACGCCGATTGTCCGCCTGAAGGCGGGAATCCGGCGCTGTTTAATCTTGCTTAAATTATAGCCATTTATATAGGCTCTGCCAACAGATGGGTCGATTTCTTTTAGTAGTATTTTGACGAGTGTGCTTTTGCCTGCGCCTGAATTGCCGACTATGAAAGCAAAATCACCGTCATTTATCTTGAGATTTATATCGTTTAATGCGTCAACACCATTTGAGTAGGTAACTGATACGTTTTTAAGCTCTATCAAAAAGCAACTCCCTTTCCCTAGAGGTATGCTCTAAAGCGCTTATGTCCCAATCGGCTGCAAAAATGCCGCTTTAGAATTTAAACGGATTGGCGGATAGGTATTTTTTAACCATCAGCGCAATTTTAAATACAATTGCATGGTCAAACTCCCTCAAATCAAGTCCCGTCAGCTTCTTGATTTTCTCAAGCCTGTAAACAAGTGTGTTACGGTGAACAAAAAGCTTCCTTGAGGTTTCTGATACGTTGAGGTTGTTCTCGAAAAATCGCTGAATTGTAAACAGCGTTTCGTGGTCAAGACTTTCAATACTGCCCTTTTTGAACACTTCCTTTAGGAAGGTTTCGCATAGGGTAGTAGGTAGGTGATAAATAAGCCTTGCTATGCCTAGATTGTCATATCTGATAATGGATTTGTCTGTGTCAAACACCTTGCCGACTTCAAGGGCAATTTGCGCTTCCTTAAATGAGCGTGCAAGATCTTTTACGCCTGTGACAGGCGTACCTATGCCCACATTGACTCTAGTGTAGAACTCGCTTGAGAGCGTGTCGCTAATAGAGCGTGCAAGCTTCTCTAAGTCCTTAGGGTCAATGCCGCTTTTAACTTCCTTGATTAGAACAATGTCAGATTCAGTGATTGTGAATACGAAATCCTTGTTCTTATCAGGGAATAGGTTTTGAATTACGTCATAAGCAGATATGTCGGTGGAGGAGATAATGCGGATAAGCAGGGAAACACGGCTAACCTCGGAATTGAAGTGCAGCTCCCTTGCTTTAACTACAATATCACCCGGCAAAACATTGTCAAGAACAACGTTCTTAATGAAGTTGTTGCGGTCATACTTTTCATCATAATATTGCTTGATGGTTGAAAGAGTTATGGCAAGTATGCTCGCATACTTTGCCGCAGCTTCATCAGCTCCCTCCACAAATACCGCATAATCAGGACGAATATGCGAGCCAAATGGGCGGTAGGTGTAACCATCTCGTAAGAATAAATCGTGAGAATCAGTAAGCTCTAGGGAAACATATTCATTTGTCATTCCTATTTTTGATAGCTCGCTGCATGCGATAATAGTCGCGGATTCATCAACTACGCCAATTATACGATCGATAGTGTCACGCATTTGGTGTACCACGCCTTGAAATAATCTGTTTGACATTTTTGTATTCCCCTTTTACCTATTTTAGACACGAAAATTGATAGACAAGCCTTGCCTATCATTCTTATTTTACTAAAAAAAACGAAGATTTGCAACAGTTTTTGTAGCAAAAACAACAATTTTAATAATGAAATTATATTACCCAAAAAACGATTGTGAAATATATTACAAATTGTAACATATTTTTGCCTTGTATGTGTGAATAAATTATTAACGCATTGTATATTACGCAATAGAAAAGTAAATTTTATCTTCAACGCTTTGAGCATAATGCCAAAAATCCACAAAAAAAGCCATTCCAGTTGGAATGGCTTTTTTGATTCTTGCTTTTTTTGCTTAGTCTACGAAGCCGCTTTCTACAAGCTTAACAAGTCCTTCGACTGCGTTTTGCTCGTCCGCACCATCGGCAATAATTTTAATTCCCGTTCCGCCAACGATACCAAGAGAAAGAATACCAAGCAGGCTTTTTGCGTTTACCCTGCGGTCTTCCCTTTCAACCCATATAGAGGACTTAAATTCATTAGCCTTCTGAATAAAAAAGGTAGCTGGGCGCGCATGTAACCCCACCTGATTTTGCACCATAACTTCTTTAACAAACATAATAACTCTCCATTTCAAACGATAAATATATATGCTTTAGCTTATTTTCTTTAGCTTACTATACAATTATACTCATGCTTTTCAAATACGTCAACGCACAAAGCTTGTTTTGGTAATTTTGACAGAGCATTTTCTCTCATTTGTACACCCTGCGGAAATTAAACAGCCCCCACTTGTGCAGTTTCACTATATATCTTTCAACAACTTCGTTAACTCATTCACAACTTGCTTGTCTTCCTCGGTTAAGCCTCCCTGCTTTGACGCTCTTTCTAATAAATCAGGGCGCTTTTTGAGGGTTCTTATAAGCGTCTGCTCACGGCGCCATTTATCTATATTGGCATGGTGGCCAGAAAGCAGAATTTCGGGGACTTGCATGTCCTCCCATATTTCAGGACGGGTGTAGTGGGGGTATTCCAAAAGCCCTGAAAAGTGGCTTTCCTCCTCGAAACACTCACTCGAGCTTAGAACTCCATCTAAAAGCCTTGTAATCGCATCGGTAAGGACTAAAGCCGGCAGCTCCCCTCCCGTGAGGACATAGTCGCCAATTGAGATTTCCTCGGGGTTCATTCGCTCAATTACACGCTCGTCAACGCCCTCGTAGTGACCGCATAAAAGGAATAAACCGTCAAGCTTGGAAAGCTCAATGCAACGCTCCTGGGTAAGTGGCTTGCCCTGCGGTGTGAGGTATATTGGGTGAAGCTTAACTTCGCGCATTTGGCATACCTGCTCATAGCAGCGCCAGATTGGGTCTGCTTGCATTACCAGTCCCATTCCCCCTCCATAAGGAGCGTCATCGCAACGACGATGCTTATCAAGGGTGTAGTCGCGAATGTAGTGGCAGTTGATTTCAACTAAGCCCTTTGTCCTTGCCCTGCCGATAATGCTTTCGCTCACAACTCGCTCACACATATCCGGAAAAAGTGTTGCTATATCAATTATCATCGTCAAAAAGCCCTTTCAGTGGACGAATAAGCATTTTACTGCCCTCTATATCGACCGAAATAATTACGTCTTCTATCGCAGGGATTAGACGCTCAGTTTTATCTGCAAAGGTGATTTGATAGACATCGTTTGCGCCTGTTTGGAATACATCACTAAGGATGCCGTATTCCTCGCCTGTATCGGCATCAGAAACGGTAAGTCCAATTAAATCCTGTATAAAATATTCGCCCTCACCTAAATTAAAAATCTCGTCATCACGGTGGCAGTAAAGTATGCGATTGCGGTATTTAACGGCTTCCTCTGGGGTGTCAACACCCTCAAGCTTGAGGATAACCATGTTTTTTTGCACACGAGCACGTTCTGACTTGATTTTCTGCTCCCCCTGCTTGTCCATATACAGCGCTTTTGCTTTACAAAGCTGTTCGGGAGTGTCGCACATGGGCATAACTTTAACCTCGCCTTTTATCCCGTGTATTGACACTATTTTGCCTACTTCTAAATATTTTATCATAATTATTCCTTTATTTCCTTACCCATATATCTTGCGATTGCGGCTACGTCCTTGTCTCCCCTGCCGCTTAGGTTTATAACTATCAGCTTATCTTTGCCAAGGGTTGGCGCAAGCTTAATGGCGTGAGCAACGGCATGAGAGCTTTCAATTGCGGGGATTATCCCCTCGGTTTTAGCAAGGTATTCGAATGCCTTAACAGCCTCATCATCGGTGATTGGCACATAGCTTGCAATGCCCTCATCGTGGAAGTGGGCATGTTCAGGGCCTATGCCCGGGTAGTCAAGCCCTGCTGAAATGGAGTATACAGGGGAGATGTTGCCTACATCGTCCTGTGCAAAATAGGACTTCATGCCATGGAAAATGCCTACCCTGCCTTTTGCAATTGTGGCGGCGTGAAAATCGGTATCAATACCTTTTCCTGCAGCTTCACAGCCAATTTTGATGATTTCAGGCTCATTGCGAAACTCATAGAATAACCCCATAGCGTTGCTGCCTCCACCTACGCAAGCGACAAGTACATCGGGAGTTCTGCCCTCGGTGCTTAGCATTTGAGCACGAACTTCACTGCCTATGACGCTTTGGAAATCCCTCACTATTTGGGGGAAGGGGTGGGGGCCCATTACTGAGCCGAATATATAAAAGGTGTCTGTTGCGGTGGCTGACCAGTTTTTCATCGCTTCGTTGACGGCATCCTTTAGGGTTTGAGTGCCAGAGGTGACGGTGTTTACCTTTGCGCCTAAAAGCTCCATTCGAAATACATTGAGGGCTTGACGCTCGGTATCCTCCTTACCCATGAAAATTTCACATTCCATGTCCATTAAAGCGGCGGCAGTTGCGGTGGCTACACCATGCTGTCCTGCGCCTGTTTCCGCAATTACACGGCGCTTACCCATACGTTTGGCAAGGAGCGCTTGACCTAGAACATTGTTGATTTTGTGAGAGCCTGTGTGGTTTAAATCCTCACGCTTTAGATAAATTTTTGCTCCACCTAAATCCTTTGTCATTTTCTCGGCATAATAGAGCAAGGAAGGTCTGCCTGCATAGTTTTTATAGAGCTGTTCAAGCTCGTTATTAAACTCGGCATCAGCCCTGTATTTGTTGTAGCAGCTTTCAATTTCGTGCAATACGGGCATGAGGGTTTCTGATGTGTACTGTCCGCCGTATATGCCAAAACGTCCTTTTGTCTGTTCCATTTTGTCCTCCGAAAATTTTATTTATATATTATTATATTATACGTCCTCATCGCCTAAAATACAAGTATTTTTAGGGATTAGCTTTGTTTTTAGCTGTTCGTACTTTTCCTCTAGAGCTTCGGGATTTAGAGCGAATAGGTAGTAATCCTCAAGCTCGTCATGCACGTCTGTGGCGCTTATGAGGGAATATACCGCTTCGCTTAATAGCTCCGTTGCTATTTTTTTGTTGAATTTTATTCGCTGTTTGCGCATAGAAAGCTGTGCCTTATCATAAAAACGCAGGCAGTTAATGTTTTTCGCTGAGTCAACTGTGATTTTGTTTATATGATTGGAGGTTAGAAAAGCAATACCAAGCTCAGGAATGAGCAAATGCTCAGGAGTGCTGTCTTGAAATAATGGGTTTTCGCTTTTTAGGCACTTGATGCCCCTGCTAAGCGCTGCATTTTCAATGAGGGAAAGTATGCGCCAAGAACAAGCAAAGTAGTTGTCTTTTAAGATATAGATTTTACTGTAAGCTTCCTCAATATCTCTTGTGAAGGTTTTATAGCCATCGGGAGTGATTGCGCAAAGTTGCCTGTACTCTACAGGAATAAAAGTATCTTTAAGAGCATTTTCACGAGGCAGGGTACGGGAGATAATACCGCTTACAAACGCATCAAGCTTAGAAAAATTTAATGTAGTTGCGGCAATTTCAGCAGTGTCGCTGTAAATGGCGCTTGTGGCTGATAAAAAGCGGGATAAGCGCTGAGTTAGACGGCGGTAATCATCATAGCAACGCACAATACTTCCCTTAAAGCGTATGAGCTTGTCAAGCTCCCAACATTCGGATAAGTCAACTATGGTTTGGTTTAGTATTGGTAGACTTGGCTCAAAGGCATGGGGAGGCGCTCCGTCAACGACAATAGCGCGCAGATTGTGGAATATTACGGCATCTAGACGAGTAGGGTCTGAGGAGCAGTGAAACTCATCGATATCCTCTAACCCCTCGCGATTTGCGATAAGTCGCTCCATTAGCTGCGACTTTTCAAAGCCAGGGCCTCCCTTTAATATGTAGCAGCGAAATCCGCTTAAATCAATAAGCTCACCAAAGCGAGTAATGTAGCCTTTTGGCGAGCTTGTTCCGAGAAAGTATCGCATAATACGATTAGACACGGCGATCCCTCCGATAATTATATACTACTATAATATGGTGAGAAAGCCGTTTTCGTGATTTGTCCGCTTGACTAAAAAAACTTTAGTAGTATAATTATATTAAGGAAATAAAAATATGGAGGTATTTATGGCAAAGCAATTTATCGTTGAAACTTCTGCTCGACATGTCCATGTGTCACAAGAGCATTTAGAAACTTTGTTTGGCAAGGGGGCTACCCTTACACCAAAAAAGCCGCTTTCACAGCCCGGGCAGTTCGCTTGTGAGGAGCGTTTGACCGTTGTCGGCCCTAAAAAGGAGCTTTCTGGTGTGTCCATACTAGGGCCTGTACGCCCAAGCACTCAGGTTGAACTTTCTGCTACTGATGCACGCTCAATCGGCATTGCTGCTGCAATCCGTGAGTCGGGCGATATTGGCGGCACTGCCGGCTGCAAGCTAGTTGGGCCTAAGGGTGAGGTTGAAATCGCAGAGGGCGTTATCGTTGCAAAGAGGCATATCCACTTAACACCCGAAACTGCCGAGGAGCTTGGGGTTTCCAACAAGGAAATCGTCTGGGTAAAGATTGATACCGACGGACGCAAAGCAATTCTAGGAGACGTTGTGGTGCGTGTGGATAAGAATTTTGCCGATGCTATGCATATCGACACAGATGAGTCCAATGCAGTTTCTCCTGACAGGGAGCAACTGGGCGAGATAATCAAGCTGTAGATGTAAATACAGGGGCGCTTAACGCGCCCCTGGTTTTTATGAGATTTGCATTTTTTTATTGTTGACAAGCGTAGTTTTATGTGGTATTATATTTGAGCGCCTTGAAAAAGGGCGTGCTTATATTTAAGCGGTATGCGCCCGTAGCTCAGTTGGATAGAGTGTCTGGCTACGAACCAGAAGGTCGGGGGTTCGAAT
>CAZLMF010000030.1:10200-19026 GCA_964560565.1 uncultured Oscillospiraceae bacterium | reverse complement strand
CAAAAGACACTTTCATAGCGATAATACCAATACTTGCGATTTACCTAATCATCAACTTCATCTGGATTAAAGCACCCGCCTATAAGATTAGGCGAGTATTGGTAGGAATAGTATATACCTACATCGGCTTGATAATTTTCCTTGCTGGTATAAATGTTGGATTCCTTGATGCTAGTAGATCTGTCGGATATCAAATTGCGGCAATCGACAAGCCTTGGCTACTTATAATAATAGGTATGGTTTTTGGCATAATCACTATCCCTGCCGAGCCCTCTGTCCACGTTCTTACCCGTCAAATTGAGGATAACACCGCAGGCTCAATTAAAGCACTTACTGTAATGATAACACTTTGTCTAGGAGTTGCAGTTGCAGTTGGTCTTTCAATGCTGCGAATACTTATACCTACTTTACAGCTATGGCATATGCTGCTCCCTGGCATGGTTATTGCAATAGCGCTATCCTTTATAGTGCCCGATATTTTTGTCGGTATTGCATTCGACTCAGGAGGAGTAGCCGCAGGGACAATGACCTCGGTATTCATTCTACCCTTTGCACAAGGCGCAGCGGAGTACATCCCCGGCGCAAGCATTGTTCAAGATGGATTTGGCATCATAGCTCTTGTGGCTATGACACCGCTTATTGCAGTTCAACTTTTAGGACTTATATATAAGCTTAAATCACGCTCACAGCAATTAAAAGTGAACAGGATTGATGACGCTCAGGAGGTAGAAAATGTATAACAATGTTCTTTCAAGTGACGCTTGCTACAGTCTACTCGTTACAATTGTAAACCGTGGAAAGGGAAGTAAATTCCTTGAGTTTGCGCGGAAAAATGGCGCAAGAGATGCAAGTTGCATATTGGGTAAGGGAACGATAAAAAGCAGCTTACTACAGTTTATCGAGATGGATGAAGTTGAAAAGGAAATCATTCTAATTGTTGTCCCTTCTGAAAAGGAGGATTCCATTTTAGAGGAGCTAAACACCAAATTCCGCCTTGATAAGCCAAACCACGGTATTGCTTTTACAATGCCTTTGGCAGGAGTGCAACGAATGAATTATGATACTAGTATCAAATGGAGTAAAAGCTGCCCCTCGATGCAACAAAAATTTGAATATAGCGTATTACTTTTCAGCTCAAGCAAGGATAGCGCAGAAAATGCTATTCGTATAAGTCAAGAGAATGGTTATTATGGTGGCACATTAATTAAGGCGCGAGGAAATGCCGATGAGAAGAACCTAGTACTAGATATGATTGTATCCCCTGAAAAGGAGGTTGCGCTCATGCTTTTAGAAAATGGGCGTGCAAAGGAGTTAACTGGTATATTGAATGAACAGATAGGGTTTGACAATCCCGATAATGGGGCTTTGCTAAGCATAGGGGTAAGCAAGACAATCGGTCTGTTTCAAAACGGCAAAAAGGAGGAGCAATAATGGAAAAGTTTTTATGTATGATTATTGTTCCGATGGGATATGGAGACAAGGTGGTTAAAGCGGCTCATGATGCAGGCGCTAACAGTTCCACAGTTTTACGAGCAAGGGGTGCAAACTCTGAAAAGGAAGGCTTATTTAGCATAAAAATTGAGCCTAAAGAAGAAATTGTTATGATAACTGCGGACAAAGAAGCCGCGAAGGCTGTGTGCACCAAGATAAACGAGGAGTTTGAGCAGCACAAGGATTATAGCGGAACTATTTATTTATTACCTATACAAAGCTAGTCGAACTTTCAAAACAGTGCAAAAAATGCCCACCATTACTTTTGCTAATGGTGGGCATACCTATGTATATTGCATATATAGAGTTAAGGCTTAGCATTAAAAAGTCAAACATTGTTCACATTTACATCGTCTTTAGCTGATAAAATATAAGAGTTAAAAATAGAAAAATAAAAAGATAAGGATAAACATATGCTTTCAAGAATAAGAAACAGCTACAATCACACCATTTACGCAAGCTTTACAAGCTTTGTTGTTCAAGCGATAATAAACAACTTTCTTCCTCTATTATTTATCACTTTTCAAAGTAAATACAACATTTCATTTGATAGAATTGTAGTTTTAATTAGCTTTAACTTTATCACTCAGCTTTTAGTTGACATACTTGCGATAAAGCTTGCAGATAAAATAGGTTATCGCATTTGCATTGTTGCCGCTCATATTTTTGCAGGGGTAGGACTTATCAGCCTTGCAGTGCTTCCGGGATTGTTTTCTGATCCCCTCATAGGGTTGATAATTTCTGTAATGCTCTATGCGGTGGGAGGAGGGCTTATTGAGGTTATAGCAAGCCCGATAGTTGAGGCATGCCCCACTGATAACAAAGAGGGCGCAATGAGCCTTTTACACTCGTTTTACTGCTGGGGACAAGCAGGCGTAGTTTTATTCTCGACCCTGTTTTTCGTCATATTTGGGATAGATCATTGGAGATATGTTGCTCTTATATGGGCAATGATACCTTTGGCAAATGCTATTTATTTTAGCCTTGTACCCATAAATACCCTTCATGGTGACGAGGAACCGATAAAAGTGC
The DNA here is from genome assembly GCA_964560565.1 of uncultured Oscillospiraceae bacterium. Taxonomy (GTDB): domain Bacteria; phylum Bacillota; class Clostridia; order Oscillospirales; family Ruminococcaceae; genus CAZLMF01. Next base: position 16,503 of record CAZLMF010000030.1, on the reverse strand, counting down.
GAAAGTTTGCAGGTAACCGCATATTTTGGCTGATGATACTGCTTATGTTTTGCGCAGGAGCGTGCGAGCTCTCCATAAGCCAGTGGGCATCAGCTTTCGCAGAGGCAGGACTTGGTGTCACGAAAACAATAGGTGACTTAGCTGGGCCTTGCACATTTGCAGTTTTAATGGGAATTTCACGTGTTTTCTTTGCAAAGCACAGCGAAAAGCTTGACCTTAAAAACTATATGCTGATATGTGCGGGATTGTGTTTGATAAGCTATCTGCTCGCATCACTCTCAACCTCAGCAATCATAGGTCTGCTAGGTTGTGCATTATGCGGCTTTGCAGTGGGGATAATGTGGCCTGGCACATATAGCTTATCAGCGGCAGGTATAAAGGGAGGTTCGACCTCTATGTTTGCGTTACTTGCCCTTGCAGGAGATTTAGGTTGCTTTGCCGGCCCTTCAGTAGTGGGCGCTGTCACAGGAGCTGCTGGCGGAAACATGAAAACGGGCATACTTGCGGCTGCAATATTCCCTGTGATTATGATTATAGGCTTGTTCATCTTCAAGTCAGCACTGCGTAAGCAAGCGTGATTTGATAATTCTGGCTTTAAGCTGCAAGATTAAGGGCTGAATGTATAACAAGTACAAGCCCAACTGCACTTGTAATCACTGGATATAACACTGCTGACCATTTTGACATCTTCTCCTTTAGAAAGCAATAAAAACGATCGAAAAGCTCCTGCTTTTTGACATATACAACATACATCAGAATCTGCGGTGAAATGTAGATAAGGTTATACAATAAAAGAATTAACAGCACCTGCCAAAGGGATAAGGTATAACCCAGTAAAATCGCAAGAAAAGCAAAGTAGGGTAGCGCAGTTGTAAGCTCGGAAAGAGTAGTTATTATCCCAATAACTACAAGAGAAAACGGCCTAACAGAGCGAACTTTTATTTTCATCTCACTTTCATTTTCCGCATTATCATTTACACCATTTTTTCGCTTATATAAAATGCGCACAGTAAACAAAAAAAGCGCAATACCAAGCATTAATTCAAGCGCATAAAATAAAGCGCCAAAGGGGCTAAAAAAGCTTTTCAATAAACTGAAAATAAGTTTTCCGAAGCCATAATAAACAATTAAGCCACTAGTGAGATTGGTGAAACATAATGCCATCATGAAAAACCAGATATGCCATCTTTTTTTAACCATTCCTTGCAAAACAAACTGCTCAGCTATTGCTATTGGATTTATGCAATCAACAGCACTTGTGGCAAGGGTTGAAATAAGTAGACTTAACATAATACCTCCAAATAAAAAACAAAGCCTGAGAGTAGTAATTACTCCCAGGCTTTTATCCTTCCGTGTTACACAATTATAGCATTGTGCGTTTTCTCTCGGACCAGACTAAAGCATAGCTTTACGGAACCCTAGAAAACTTGATGATTTATACTAGCATATAATAATTTCATTGTCAACGCTAACAATTTAATTAGATAAATATGGTTTATTAAAATTGACTTTAGCTTTAGTTTATTTTATAATGGTTTTATGGCATTTTGGGCAAGGAGCTTGTAAATACGCATTATTCCCGAAACTACCGACAACAAAAATAAAAGAGGTAAAGCATGGATATTACAGCGGTTCTCTCTAAAGAATTCGGATTAAAGTCCGAGCATGTAAGCAATATTATAACTCTCATAGATGATGGGAATACCATTCCCTTTATCGCACGCTACCGTAAGGAAATGACAGGGGCATGCGATGACCAGGTGTTGCGCTCTCTTGCGGATAGACTTGAATATATCAGAAACTTGCAAAAGCGTAAAGCGGAGATTATGGAAAGCATCACCGCACAGGAGAAAATGACAGATGAGCTTGCTCAAGCTATTGAAAAATCAGTAACTTTGTCAGAGGTTGATGACTTATACCGCCCCTACCGTCCAAAGCGTCGCACAAGAGCAACTATTGCCTTAGAAAAGGGATTGCGTCCTCTAGCCGATATAATCCTTAAACAGGATTTACAAAGCGGCGAGATAAGTGAGCTAGCCGCCGACTTTATCGACGCCGAAAAGGGCGTGGAAAGTTGGGAGGATGCCGTTACAGGTGCAAAGGACATCATAGCCGAGGATATATCTGATGATGCGAACATACGCAAGCTATTGCGCACTCTTATCTATAGGGAAGGCGCGCTTACCTCCCACGCCGATAAGAATGAGGATTCCGTATACCAAATGTACTATGATTTCTCCGAGCCTGTTGCAAAGGTACCCAGCCATAGAATTCTTGCAATTAACCGTGGCGAGCGTGAAGGATTTCTCAAGGTCAAGGTTGAAATTGCAGATGAATTGGCGCTTTCAGTTCCTAAGAAAGGTTTTGTGAAGGATGGAAGCATCACAACCGAGCTTGTAGTAGAGGCGGCAGAGGACTCATGGAAGCGACTAATTCAGCCATCTATCGAGCGTGAGGTACGCAACGAGCTTACCACAGGTGCATCAGAGCAGGCAATATCAATGTTTGCCCTTAACTTAAAACCACTTTTACTTCAACCCCCTGTAAAGGATAAAATTATACTGGGTCTTGACCCTGCATATCGCACAGGCTGTAAAATTGCTGTTGTTGACGGCACAGGAAAAGCGCTTGATACAGCCGTAATATACCCAACACCACCCCACAATAAAGTCGACGAAGCAAAAAGAGTAGTAAAAAGACTTATTGATAAACATAAAGTCAGTGTTATCTCCATAGGCAACGGCACAGCCTCAAAGGAGTCTGAAATATTTGTAGCTGACCTAATCCGTGAAATCGGCGGAGGAATTAGCTACATGGTGGTCAATGAGGCAGGTGCATCCGTGTATTCGGCATCAAAGCTTGCTGCACAGGAATTCCCCGATTTTGATGTATCACTAAGGAGCGCGGTTTCTATTGCACGCAGACTGCAAGACCCCCTAGCCGAGCTTGTTAAGATTGACCCTAAATCCATAGGTGTAGGGCAGTATCAACATGATATGCCCCCGGCAAGGCTCGATTCGGCTCTTGGTGGAGTTGTAGAGGATTGCGTAAACAGCGTTGGAGTTGACCTTAACACCGCATCGGTTTCGCTGCTTACCTATATATCCGGTTTAAATGAGTCAGTTGCAAAGAATGTAGTTGCTTATCGTGATGAAAACGGCAACTTCAAAAGTCGCACGGAGCTTAAAAAGGTGTCACGCCTAGGGCCTAAGGCTTTTGAGCAGTGCGCAGGGTTTTTACGCATACCTGGAGGGAAGAATATCCTTGACAACACTTCCGTTCACCCTGAATCCTATGACGCAGCAAAAAAGCTGCTAAATATGTTTGAATTCAACCTAACAAATGTATCAGCATCGGGCACAAGCAGCTTACCTAACCGCATAAAAGAGATTGGCGAGAACAAAGTAGCTGAGCTTTGCGGCGTGGGGATACCCACACTTCGTGACATTACCGCTGAACTTCTAAAACCCGGTCGTGACCCTCGAGATGAGTTGCCTGCACCGCTTTTGCGCTCGGATATAATGGAAATGTCAGACCTAAAGGCTGGCATGGAGCTTACGGGAACTGTACGCAATGTAATAGACTTCGGTGTTTTTGTTGACATTGGTGTGCATCAGGACGGACTTGTCCATATATCGCAGATAACAAACCGCTATATCAAGCACCCGTCAGAGGTAGTAAAAGTAGGGGACATCGTAACTGTATATGTTATAAGTGTTGATACAGCAAAGAAGCGTATTTCGCTCACAATGAAGAAGCCTGCACAGCAATAAAATTTCATAAGCTTATTATTCATCCTGCTTATTTTGAGCAGGATGAATTTATTTTTCAAAAACTATTGACAATTGAGCACTCATTCAACTATAATATAATCATACAGTTGAACAACTGTTCAACTAACGTTAAAAACTATGGAGGGATGATAATGGCAAAGGTAGACTTGATATGCGATTGTGATGTTATACATGGGGATATTGTTGACTCGGTAAAGCTTAGAATGCCTGATGAGGGCGAACTATACGACTTATCAGACTTTTTCAAGGTCTTAGGTGACAGCACAAGAGTAAAAATCATGTGGGCACTTGACGAGAGCGAAATGTGTGTATGTGACCTAGCTGTGCTGCTTAACATGACAAAGTCAGCAATATCACATCAACTGAAAGCCCTTAGGCAAGCGAATTTAGTCAAGTTTCGCAAGGAGGGGAAGATAGTTTACTACTCCCTTAGCGATGACCATGTTAAAGAAATATTTGAAAAAGGCTTAGAACATACTAGAGAAAGGAACGATTAGCATGAAACAAACTTTTAAGCTTGACGGGCTAGGCTGTGCAAGCTGTGCATCAAAGATGGAGAACAAAATCAATAAGCTTGACGGGGTTAGCGAAGTAACTATAAACTTTTTCACCACAAAAATGATTATCGAAGCACAAGAAGACAAGATAGATACCATAATCGAGCAGGCAAGAAAAATAATTAGAAAACTTGAACCTGGTGTAGTATTAAATAAAGCATAAGGAGTACATATATGAATCAGCGCCTTTTGCGCATTCTCATTGGTGCGGCTGTTTTAATTGCCGCAGTTATAATAAGCCCTGAGGTATTTTTGCTTAAGCTATCACTATATGTAATTGCCCTTTTAATTGTAGGGTTTGATGTAATATACTACGCTATTCGCAATATATTTCGTGGCAATGTGTTCGACGAAAACTTCCTTATGAGCATAGCAACAATTGGTGCTATGGTAATAGGTGAACACGCCGAGGGCGTTGCTGTAATGCTGTTTTATCAAGTTGGTGAGCTATTTCAAAGCTATGCGGTTGAAAAGTCCCGCAAGTCCATTGCAAGCCTTATGAATATTCGCCCTGACTACGCAAACGTAAAAATAGGGGATAACATTGTAAAAACCGATCCAGACAGTGTAAAAGTCGGTGAGATTATTATTATCAAACCGGGTGAGAAAATCCCCCTTGACAGCAAGCTGATTTCAGGCAATTCAACCTTAGATACTTCAGCTTTAACCGGCGAGTCACTGCCACGTGACGTTGTGCCAGGAGATGAGCTTTTAAGCGGCACGATAAACTTAAGCGGTGTAATAACCGCCCAAGTAACCAAGGAATTTGGCGAATCGACAGTAAGCAAAATCCTTGAGCTTGTAGAAAACGCCAGCGGTAAAAAATCAAAGTCGGAAAGATTTATAACAAAGTTTTCTCGTATATACACCCCAACCGTAGTAATAATCGCTGCTTTGCTTGCGGTTATCCCCCCTATTATAAACGGCGGAGGCTTTGCGGATTGGGTGTATAGAGCTCTTGCTTTTCTAGTTGTTTCCTGCCCATGTGCGCTTGTAATATCTGTTCCTCTAAGCTTTTTCGGCGGCATAGGAGGGGCATCACGCAAAGGCATACTTGTCAAGGGCGCAAACTACCTTGAAGCTCTTGCTAAAGCAGAATATGTTGTATTTGATAAGACAGGCACACTTACTAAAGGTGTATTTAGCGTGCAGGAAGTTCATTCGCAAGGAATATCCGATGAAGAGCTGCTAAAGCTTGCCGCACATGCGGAAAGTTTTTCAAGCCACCCAATTTCTCAATCCCTCATTCGTGCTTACGGTAAGGAAATAAACCAAGCGGAAGTTTCTCAAGTTGAGGAGCTGTCAGGCTTGGGCGTGCAAGCGGTTGTAGAGGGTGAGAAAGTCGCAGTCGGCAACGCAAGGTTTATGGAAAGCTTAGGTGTACGAAGCCTTGAAACTAATACTTTAGGGACAGTTGCCCATGTCGCAGTAAGCGGAGCATATGCAGGCTATATAGTAATTGCAGACGAGGTAAAGCTCGATTCAAGAAAAGCAATAAATCTTCTCCACAGCATTGGAATACGTGAAACCGCAATACTTACAGGAGACAAAAAAAGCGTAGGGGAGCATATTGCATCTAAGCTTGGCATAAAGAGCGTGTATTCTGAGCTTTTACCTGCTGATAAGGTTTTAAAACTTGAGGAGCTAATGGACACCAAGCCTTCCGATGGTACACTTTGCTATGTGGGTGACGGCATAAACGATGCCCCTGTCCTTGCACGAGCTGATGTAGGCATTGCAATGGGAGGGCTAGGCTCGGATGCGGCGATTGAAGCCGCAGATATAGTCATAATGAACGATGAGCCTTCAAAACTTGCAACTGCGATAAAAATTGCAAGGAAAACTGTCAGAATTGCAAAGCAAAACATTGTTTTTGCAATCTCTGTAAAGGTGATTGTATTAATACTTAGCGCAATAGGCTTTGCGTCAATGTGGGCGGCGGTATTTGCGGA
>CAZLMF010000030.1:1871-10100 GCA_964560565.1 uncultured Oscillospiraceae bacterium | reverse complement strand
GTTGTAGTTTTTTGTCTTGCATGATATAATAACAAGTAAATGTTGTATTGTAGAATACCATGTTTGTTTAATCGAGGATAATTTATCAAAGGTATAGGATATATCTATATTCTATATAAGTCGGGGGTGAAGAAGTGGTCAAGGAAACTGTGAGTGCTGTTTACGAAGCTGAGCAAAACGCTTTACAAGCCGAGAAGGATGCCGCTAAAGAAAGCGAGGAAATTGTCCGAAAGGCGCAGCAGGACGCACAAGAGATGATAAGCTTTGTAGTTGCGCAGACACAAGCAAAATCCGACGAGGAGCTAGTAGCGGCAAAAAGGCAGGGCGACAAGTTTATTGCTGATGCAATAAGCAAGGTCGAAGATGAAATCCAAGCTATTAAGCAAACTGCATTCAACAAAGAGAAAGCAGCAATTGCAATGATTATTTCAGAGATTACCTAGATAAATAAATTCTGAAAAGGAGGGGTTGCGCAATGGCAGTGCTGCAAATGCAGCGAATTTCTATATGCGGCCTCAAAAAAGAGCGAAAACGGTTAATGGAGTTTTTGCAACGGCAGGGTAATGTTGAAATTAACGAAAACTTGCCGCAAAATGCGATTTTTCAGAAGATGGATTTTTCCGCTGCTATTTCCGCACTTGACAGGAATGTTGTTATAGCACAATCAGCGCTTGAAATCCTTAAATCCTATGTACCTGAAAAAACAGCGTTTCTCGCGTCACTTGGCGGACGCAGTGAATTGCCTGCAAACAACTATGACTCGTTTTACAAGAGGCATGATATTGTGGCGAACTCCGCAAATAAAATCGTTACACTATCAAACCAAGTGGAGGAACATAAATCCCAGATCCTTAAACTTAAGGCACAAAGTGAAATTCTTACTCTTTGGACAAGCCTTGATATCCCATTAAACTTTACAGGTACAAAGTACACCACAGCCTATACTGGCACATTACCCAGAGAATGGACGGAAGAGGCAATACTTGAAAGCTTTGATGAGGATTTACCTGTTCACGTTAGCATTATAAGTGCGACTCGGGAGCAGACTTGCATTTTTGTCCTTTGCAAAAAGGAGGATGCAGATACTGTTAATGAGGCATTAAGGTCGGCAGGATTTTCTTACGCCTCCGTTTCCTCAGAAAAAGCACCTGCACAACAGCAAAAGGACTTGCTGGATGAAATTGAAAACATTCATAATCAAATAACCCAAGCAACGGATGAAATCATTTCTCTTGCTGATATTAGAGAAGAGATTAAGTTTTTAGCTGATTATGACACAATGCGTAAGGATAAGTACGAGGCGATAAACCTTCTACTGCAATCGAAGAATGTATTTGTCCTTGAAGGCTATATCCCTGAAAGAAATGCTCAAGCGCTATCAAGTGAGCTAAGCCAAAAGTTTGAAGTTGCAGTTGAGCTTGAGGAACCCTCTGAGGATGATGATGTCCCAGTTTTACTTGAGAACAATGGCTTTTCATCTCCCCTTGAGGGCACAGTCGAGTCGTACAGTTTACCCGGCAAGGGCGAAATTGACCCAACCACTATGGTTTCACTGTTTTACTACATGCTTTTTGGGCTTATGCTGTCCGATGCAGGTTATGGCGCAATAATTGCAATCGCCTGCGGTATAGGGTTGCTAAAGTTCGGCAAAACCATGGAAGCTCCAATGAAAAAGACGCTGAAAATGTATCTATTTTGCGGACTTGCAACAGTGTTTTGGGGGATAATGTTTGGCAGCTATTTCGGTGACGTGATTGATGTTGTGTCAAAGACTTTCTTTGGCAAGCAAATCACAATACCTCCACTTTGGTTCTTCCCAGTAAAAGAACCAATGAAAATGATGGTATTCTCATTACTAATCGGTATTGTGCATATCTTTGCAGGTCTTGGTGTTAAGTTTTATACTTGCATAAAAAGCAAGGATTATAAAGGCGCAATCTATGATGTAGTGCTATGGTATACACTGATTATTGGATGTGTAGTTATTCTGCTCTCAATGAAGATGGTGCAAGGTATATTTGGACTTAACTTTGATATTCCGCAGATAGTGGTCACTATATTCATGATAGTTGCTGCGGCTTCTGCACTAGGCATAATTTTAACATCAGGGCGTGAGTCAAGAAATCCATTTAAGCGTATTCTCAAAGGGCTATATGGCTTGTACGGAATTTCGGGATATCTAAGTGATATACTTTCGTATTCACGCTTGCTTGCACTTGGTCTTGCAACGGGTGTAATCGGCTCAGTTATAAACACCATGGCTGCAATGCCTGGCAACAATATAGTTGGAGTAATAGCTTTTGTCGTGATATTCCTATTTGGACACACGGTTAACCTTGGGATTAACGCACTTGGTGCGTATGTTCACACCAATCGTTTAAGCTATGTTGAGTTTTTTGGCAAATTCTATGAGGGTGGTGGGCGAAAGTTCAACCCCTATAATACAAAAACAAAGTTCTATAAATTTAGGGAGGATTAACAATGGAAAAATTAGGTATTGTTTTGGCGCTAATGGGCGCAGCTCTGGCAGTTTTATTATCAGGTATGGGCTCAGCAAAGGCTGTAGGTATGGGCGGTGAAGCTGGCGCAGGTGTTATCGCAGAGGATCCAAGCAAGTTCAGCAAGGTTCTAATCTTGCAACTTCTACCTGGCACGCAGGGCATTTACGGTCTGCTTATCGCTTTTATTACACTTTCTCAGATTGGAATACTCGGCGGTGACAGTGACGTTTCACTTGTAAAGGGACTGCTTTACTTTGGAGCATGTATGCCTATGGCATTCGTTGGATACTTTTCAGCAATTCGTCAAGCACGCGCATCTGTTGCGGCTATCGGCGTTGTAGCAAAGAGACCTGAGCAGTTTGTAAAGGCTATGATTTTCCCAGCAATGGTTGAGACCTATGCAATTTTTGCTTTGTTGATTTCTCTTCTTGCTGTCATGGGCGTATCAGGCTTGAATATTTAGTAGTTAGGAGAGTTTGGATATGACCGGGCTTGAGAAAATAATTGGGCATATAGAGGAAAATTCTGTCGCTTCAGTGCGGGAGATTATCTCTGCTGCAAAAGAAAAAGCCGATGGTATTGCGCTGGACGCTCAGACTGAGGTTGAAAAGACCACAGCTGAGATAACCGAAAGGACTAAGCGGGAAACACAAGATACCATCAGCCGTGCTAAGTCATACGCAACCTTGCAGGAGAAAAAGCTTATCCTCACTGCTAAGCAACAGCTTATCAGCGATATAATTGACAAGGCAAAGCAGCAACTTATCAGCTTGTCTGATAAAGAATATTTTGAGATTATCCTTTCAATGATAAAGAGATACTCCATAAATCAATCTGGGGAAATTGCCTTTTCAAAGAGCGATTTAGCTCGTCTGCCTCAAGATTTTGATAATACCATAAGCACTGCACTTTCTGATAAGGAAAATGCAAAGCTTGCTATTTCCAAAGATGCCGTCGAAATCGATGGAGGTTTTGTGTTGATTTACGGTGAAGTTGAGGAAAATTGTTCGTTTAGTTCACTTTTCCTTGCAGCAAGGGAATTATTGCAGGATAAGGTAAGTGCGCTGTTGTTTAGCTAAGGCAAATTAACTTCACAGAAAGGGGTGAGAACATGAATGATAACATGTACACCTACGCCGTCGCGCGTATTCGCTCAAAAGAGCTTACACTCATAAGCAAGTCCACCATTGAGCAGCTAATGGCGTGCAAAACCTACAATGACTGCTTTCAGCTTTTAGTCGATCGTGGTTGGGGAAAGGGCGATGAAAAAACTGCCGAGCAGCTACTTGCAAGTGAACGCGAAAAGACATGGGAGCTAATGGAGGAGCTTGTTGAGGACATTTCCGTATTCAATGTGTTCCTATATGAAAATGACTTCCATAACCTAAAAGCTTCCACCAAGCAGGTTTATACCAATACAGAGCTTCCCGATGTGTTTATCACTCATGGCACAATTTCACCTGATATTATATACAAGGCGGTAAAAGAGCATGATTTTACTTTACTACCGGCTTACATGCAAAAGTGCGTAGATGAAGCATACGATGTCCTAATGCACACGGGGGACAGCCAGCTTAGCGACACCATAATTGACAAGGCTACGCTTGATACAATTTACGCAAAAGGTAAAGCTTCTAAAAATGAATTGCTTGAGCTTTATTCCGAGCTTAAAGTCGCCTCCGCAAACATAAAGATTGCTTTGCGAAGCTTTAAAACGGGTAAGAGCGAGGAATTTATGGAAAGAGCATTTTCGCCTTGTGACACTCTCGATATCAAGCGCCTGTTGTCGTGCGCCCTTGAGGGCGAGGAGGAGATATTAAGCTACCTCCTTACCACCGTCTATGCGGATGCAGTTTCCGCAATTAAGCAGTCACCATCGGCGTTCGAGAGATGGTGTGACGACTTGATTATCAAGCATATTAGACCTCAAAAGCATAATCCGTTTACTTTATCCCCACTTGCCGCTTTTATTTTAGCGCGTGAAAACGAGATAAAGTGTGTAAGAATTTTGATATCCGGCAAGCTTAACGACCTACCGGACAGCTCAATTCGGGAAAGACTGAGGGAAATGTATGTATAAAATTGCAGTAATGGGTGAGCGAGACAGCATATTCGGATTTGCGGCACTTGGGCTTGATACCTATGCAGTTACAAGTGACGAGGAAACCCTTAAAACCTTCAAGCAAATTTGCGGCGGGCAATATGCGATTATCTATATAACGGAAGCGCTGCAAGCAAAGCTTGGAGATGAACTTGATAAGTATAGAACAGAACCTTTGCCTGCGATTATTCCTATACCCGGTATTTCGGGCAATACAGGAATGGGTATGCTTAACGTAAAAAGGTCAGTTGAGCAAGCAGTTGGCTCTGATATTATATTTAATAATGAACAATAGAAAAGTAGGTGAAGTGGATTATGAGCAAAGGCATCATTAAAAAGGTTGCCGGACCGTTGGTTATCGCTGAAGGCATGCGTGATTCAAACATGTATGACGTTGTGCGTGTAAGCGATGAGCGATTGATAGGCGAGATAATAGAAATTCATGGCGATAAAGCATCAGTTCAAGTATACGAGGAAACCTCAGGGCTGCGCCCGGGTGAGCCTGTTGAATCAACTGGTGTTCCGCTGAGCGTTGAGCTAGGCCCTGGGCTTATAGGGACTATATTTGACGGCATTCAGCGCCCGCTTACAGAAATTATGGCTGCTATAGGCAACAACCTCACAAGAGGTGTTGAAATCCCTGCTCTAAAGCGGGATGTAAAGTGGGCATTTATACCTACTGCTTCAGTAGGCGATAAGGTGGAAACAGGTGACATTATCGGAACGGTAAATGAATCACCTATTGTTGTGCATAAAGTAATGGTACCAAACGGCATTAGTGGCACAATTGAATCAATTACTGAAGGTGAATATACAGTTGAAGAAACTGTCGCTGTCATTAAGCGTGAGGACGGCACAACAGTAAATATGACCATGCTACAAAAATGGCCTGTTCGTGTTGGGCGTCCATACAAGGAAAAGCTATCACCTGATATGCCCCTAGTTACTGGACAGCGTGTAATAGACACTCTATTCCCAATAGCAAAGGGCGGCGTTGCCGCAGTTCCAGGGCCTTTCGGCAGCGGTAAAACCGTCGTACAGCATCAGCTTGCTAAATGGGCAGAGGCTGACATAGTCGTATACATCGGCTGTGGTGAGCGTGGAAATGAAATGACTGACGTTCTAAACGAATTCCCAGAACTTAAAGACCCTAAAACAGGGCATTCACTAATGGAACGCACAGTTTTAATAGCTAACACCTCGGATATGCCTGTTGCAGCTCGTGAAGCATCAATTTATGTAGGTATAACCATAGCTGAGTACTTCAGAGATATGGGCTATTCAGTTGCACTTATGGCGGATTCCACCTCACGTTGGGCAGAGGCACTGCGTGAGATGTCGGGCAGACTCGAGGAAATGCCCGGTGAGGAGGGCTACCCCGCATATTTAGCTAGCCGACTTGCTCAGTTTTATGAGCGTGCAGGCAGGACAATATCCTTAGGGCAGGACAATCGTGAAGGTTCACTATCCGTTATCGGAGCAGTTTCGCCTCCCGGCGGTGATATTTCCGAGCCTGTTTCACAGGCTACTTTGCGTATTGTTAAGGTGTTCTGGGGGCTTGACTCCAACCTTGCATACAGACGTCATTTCCCAGCGGTTAACTGGCTTACAAGCTACTCTCTCTATGTAGATAATATGGGCAAGTGGTTTAGTGATAAGATCAACGAGGATTGGATGAAGCTCAGAGGTCGCATAATGCTCCTATTGCATGATGAGTCCGAGCTTGAAGAGATTGTTAAGCTTGTCGGTATGGACGCGCTTTCCTCAGGGGATCGCCTAAAGCTCGAAGCGGCACGCTCAATCCGTGAGGATTTCCTACATCAGGATGCATTCCACGAAGTTGACACCTACACGCCTCTAGATAAGCAGTTTAAAATGATGGAGCTTGTACTGAGTTTTTATGACACGTCAAATGAAGCTTTAAGCGCAGGAGTCAGCATAAATGATATAGTTAAACTTGCAGTTCGTGAAAGAATTGGACGTTTTAAGTATGTTTCTACCGACAATATAGAAAGTGAGTATCACGATATTATTGAGACTTTGCATCGTGAGATAGACGAGCTTAAGCAAGAGGAGGATGCCTAATGCCAAGAGAATATAGAACAATTCAAGAGGTAGCAGGCCCTCTTATGATAGTACAAGGCGTAGAGAACGTCGCATATAATGAGCTTGCTGAGATTGAGCTTGCAAACGGCGAACGCCGTCGCTGCAAGGTTTTAGAAATTGACGGCAACAACGCCGTTGTGCAGCTCTTTGAAAGCTCAACTGGCATTAACCTATCTAACAGCAAGGTGCGCTTTTTAGGGCGCAGCATGGAGCTTGGTGTATCCGATGATATGCTCAGCCGTGTATTTGACGGACTTGGGCGTCCAATCGACAAAGGCCCTGAAATTCTACCTGAAAAGCGACTGGACATAAACGGTGTTCCAATGAACCCAGCAGCACGTAACTATCCGCAGGAGTTCATTCAAACAGGAGTTTCCGCCATAGATGGACTTAACACCCTTGTCCGTGGGCAGAAGCTGCCTATATTCTCCGCAAGCGGACTCCCTCATGCTGAGCTTGCGGCTCAGATTGCCCGTCAAGCACAGGTTAGAGGAACAAACGAGCAGTTTGCAGTTGTTTTTGCCGCAATGGGTATTACTTTTGAGGAAGCAAACTTCTTTACTGAAAGTTTCCGTGAAACAGGCGCTATTGACAGAACAGTTATGTTTGTCAATCTTGCGAACGACCCTGCGGTTGAGCGTATTTCAACCCCTCGTATGGCGCTTACTGCCGCAGAATATCTCGCATTTGAAAAGGGTATGCATGTCCTTGTTATAATGACCGATATTACCAACTACGCCGACTCTCTTCGTGAAGTTTCAGCTGCACGTAAGGAGGTTCCAGGACGCAGAGGCTATCCGGGCTACATGTACACCGACCTTGCATCGCTTTATGAGCGTGCAGGCAGGCTAAAGGGCAAGGCAGGCAGTATCACTATGATACCTATCCTTACCATGCCTGAGGACGACAAAACCCATCCAATCCCAGACCTTACGGGCTATATCACAGAGGGACAGATTATCCTCAGTCGTGAGCTTCATAGACAGGGGATTACTCCTCCTATTGATGTTTTACCGTCACTATCTCGTCTAAAGGATAAGGGTATCGGCGCAGGTAAAACTCGTGAGGACCACGCAAACACCATGAACCAGCTATTTGCCGCTTACGCAAGAGGCAAGGAAGCAAAGGAGCTTATGGTTGTCCTTGGTGAGGCTGCACTAACAGACATAGACAAGCAATACGCAAGGTTCTCAGATGCTTTTGAGGGTGAGTATATTTCACAGGGCTATCATACCAACCGCAGCATAGAGGAAACCCTTGATTTAGGCTGGAAGCTTTTGTCCATGTTGCCTAGAACCGAGCTAAAACGTATCAAGGACGAATACCTTGACAAGTATTATGGCAAATAACCTAAGCATTAAATCCAAAGGAGGTGCGTTTTTTGGCTAAGGCTCATGTTAATCCAACGAGAATGGAGCTTACAAAGCTAAAGAAAAAGCTTACTACCGCTAGGCGCGGGCATAAGCTGTTAAAAGATAAGCGCGATGAGCTTATGCGCCAATTCCTTGATTTGGTGCGTGA
>CAZLMF010000030.1:0-1771 GCA_964560565.1 uncultured Oscillospiraceae bacterium | reverse complement strand
TTTGCGTTTACCTCCAGTGACCTTGACGATGCAGTCAAGTCACTTCAGGATATTTTGCCTAGTATGTTGCGTTTAGCTGAGGTTGAAAAATCATGTCAGCTAATGGCGTCGGAGATTGAAAAAACCAGACGCCGTGTAAATGCGCTAGAGCATATTATGATTCCTGAAATGGAGGAAAATATCAAGTATATTCTAATGAAACTTGATGAAAATGAGCGCAGCACACAGGTGCGATTGATGAAGGTCAAGGATATGATGCTTGAGCAGACTTATCACTACAGTGAACGCCTACAAGACTAAATATAATCAATCGGAAGGTTAGATAACCTTCCGATTTTTTTGTTTAAATTTTATTGCAAGGAATGAATAATTACAGAATAATATGGGAATTATACTAGTGAATGAAAATCTTAAACCGCTTCAAACCCATAGGAGGTATTTATGAGTAAAATGAGTCGAGACAATAAAAGAAAAGCAAGAACAGAAGTAAAACAGCAGGCAAAACAACAAGCTCAGTTTAATAGTGTCACCAATTCCCTAAAAGTTGAAAACCAAAATCAACTTCATAATACAAAGATACAGGCACTTGGCCCTAATACTGACAGATAATCCTCTCCATATTGGGAAAAGCTATTATTATCATAACGATAATGATAGCTTTTTCTCATTTACTCTATACGAAATTCAAAAAATATGGTAATATTAGCTTGCTGATATATAAATAAAGCGTTTTGTAAGGCAAATTAAATAGTCGCTTGTATAAATATTCGATAAACAAGCGCCTTACATTTTAGGAGGATTATAATAATGTACATTAATGATAAAGAAATAAACCAAGCGACGGTTTTAGTAGCCGTTGACACAGGGGAATACGATGTCGAGGTTTCTCTAAATGAGCTTGAGGAGCTTGCTGACACAGCAGGCGCACAGGTCGTAGGGCGAATCGTTCAAAATCTGGTAAAGCATAACCCTGCCACATTTGTGGGAAGTGGCAAGCTTGAAGAAATTAAAGAGTTTTGCGATGCAAACGAAGTGGAGCTTCTAATCTTTGATAACGAGCTTTCCCCAACACAAATTAAGAACCTAGAAAAGTTCACCTCACGCACAATTATTGACCGCACCATGCTCATTCTTGACATTTTCGCTCAGCGTGCCTTGACTAAAGAGGGTAAGCTTCAAGTTGAAATTGCCCAGCAGAAATATCTGCTACCACGCCTTATTGGCCTTGGCAACTCTCTTTCACGTCTAGCTGGTGGAATTGGCACAAGAGGCCCAGGTGAGTCAAAGCTTGAGACTGACCGCCGTCATATTAGGCGCAGGATTGAAAGTCTTAATGCCCAGCTTAGGGAGCTCGAAACCCACCAAGCAGGAATTAGAGAAAAGCGAAAGAAGGACGATGTTGCAACTGTTGCAATAGTTGGCTATACTAATGCCGGCAAGTCGACGCTATTAAATGCTCTCACAGGTGCAGATGTATTCGCAGAGGATAAGCTTTTTGCAACCCTTGATTTAACCTCAAGGGCAATGGAATTGCCTGACGGCAGCGAGGTTATCCTCGTTGACACAGTAGGCTTTATTCGCCGTCTGCCTCACCATCTTATCGAAGCGTTCAAGTCAACTCTATCCGAGGCGGTAAGTGCCAGCGTGATACTTAATGTTTGTGACGCATCCAGTGACGAGGCGAGCACTCACCTTGAAGTAACGCAAACGCTGCTGTCTGAGCTTGGTGTGAACGAAACACCCATTATCACAATCTATAACAAATGCGATA
>CAZLMF010000029.1:0-19073 GCA_964560565.1 uncultured Oscillospiraceae bacterium | reverse complement strand
GATAAGCTTTTGAGCATATTCCGTAATCTTTAGCATCCACTGGCTTTTGACCTTGCGTACAACTTCACCACTGCAACGCTCGCATACGCCACCTACTACTTCTTCATTGGCAAGTACAACCTTACATGAGGTACACCAGTTTACTGCCATTTCTTTCTTGTAGGCAAGCCCATGCTTAAATAGCTGTAAAAATATCCACTGTGTCCACTTGAAATATTCGGGATCAGTTGTGTTTACTTCCCTGCTCCAGTCAAAGGAAAGCCCTAAAATCTGAATCTGTTTCTTAAAGCGCTCAACATTGTTTTTTGTAACAATAGCAGGATGTATTTTATTCTTTATAGCATAGTTTTCAGTAGGCAGACCAAAAGCGTCCCATCCCATAGGGAATAGAACGTTATAGCCTTGCAAGCGACGCTTACGTGCAACTATATCAATACCTATATAAGGGCGTGGATGTCCAACATGAAGCCCTTGCCCTGATGGGTATGGAAATTCAACTAGAGCGTAATACTTTGGCTTTGTATAATCATTCTTAGCCTTAAAACATTCATGCTTATCCCAATAATCCTGCCACTTCTTATCAATGGCATTAATGTCAATATTCATCTATGCAACCTCACTTTAAATACTTTTGGATGTCTATCTGTTCACCATCTTGCCATAAGCGCTCAAGTGAATAAAAGTTTCTTGTTTCAGTGTGAAAAACATGTACAACAATGTCTGAATAATCAAGAACAATCCAATTTGCGCCTTGATAACCCTCAATTCTTGATGTTAGCTCATCGTTTTGCTTTAGAGCAAATTCCACCTCATCAGCAAGTGCCTTTACCTGCGTTGAGCTTGTTCCTGAAGCAATAATAAAATAATCAGCCATAATAGTTAAGTCTCCTACGCCAATTACTTTAATGTCTTTTGCTTTCTTGCTGTCAAGAGTTTGAACAATAGTCTTTATTTTTGTTGTAATATCCATGTTTTCTCCTTTAAAATTAATATAATTGTGATGGTGATTTCCCGTCTCCTTCGATTACATCCTCAAGGTTTTCCTTTGTGTTCTCGTCTGAATACCAATCGGTGGAGTTTTTTATTTCCTTAATTGCGAGATCGTCTGCTTCTACAGGATCTGAATACGGTCGAAAATACTCGTTTAAGAGGTCTGCTGTTTCCTGCTTATGCATTGACCAGATTGAAAGCCCTGTTGTATTGAGCGGGTCGGAGGGGCTTACTCCCTCACCTGGGACCATATGCATGCTAATATCCGCCATATCAACATCAATTACCACATTGGCAATTGTCAGTATCTCATTTATCGTTAAGTCGGTTGTAAAGTCACCCCAAGCCGCCTTTGCAACTCCTGTTACCTCGCCAATTCCCATTTCTTTGGCTTGCGCAAAAGCCGCAGCAACGAAAATTCTAAGTGCTTTAATTCTTCCTATATCCGCTTCTGCATACGATCTTCTATGGCGTACTAGTGCCTCAGCTTCATCTCCGTTTAGCACCTGTTCGCCCTCTTCAATTACAATGCCATTGTCATGATGTATTGTGTATGGCATATTGATTTTAATGCCTCCCATGGCGTCAACTACACCACGGAATGCCTCAAGAGTGACTGTAACATAGTGAGAAATCGGCAAAGCATATTGCGTGTTAATGGTACTTACAAGCCTGTTAATTGGGCTTAATTCTGAATCGCCATTGTTGTAAGCCTCATTTATCTTACCTGTTGAACCAATTCCAACATAGCTATCTCTTGGAATTTGCAAAATACGAATTGTCTTTTTTTCAACATCAAGGCTTGCGATCATGATAATATCAGTAAGTCTTTCGCTCTCATCAAGACCTACAATAAGGAAATTCATGTATTTGTCTTTAATTTCATTAGGTATAGCAATATGGTCAGGTTGGCTTACAATCCCACCTTCGCTTTCGTCAAATAGCCTAGTGTTCATTAAGCAAACAATCGTTACGCTAAGTACGGATAAAACCATGACCGCTATTGAAACTATTGCTATTATTTTATCCTTACGTTTTTTAATTTTTCTCATTAGAAATAATTCCTCCAAATATTAGTTGTGGGTTGTTGTAATATAATAATTGTACGCTTCAATGGTAGTTATTGGAATTGTTTCTTCGCCATTTATAAGTTCAATAAGTGCAAATTTCAAACTATACAACATTGCTTTTTCTAAATCCTTGTAAGCAAGCTCGCGAATGTAATTTACATCATCAAAAAATCTATCAACTGAAATTAAATCACCCATATATACTATAAGCTCAAGCTTAGACATATTTGCTCTCGCCACTGTATGGTAGCGAATTGCGTTAAGAATATCCTTATCGGATATGTTAAATCTTTGTTCAGTAAAAACTGAACTTGCTATTGAATGCCAAAGCTTAGAATTATCAAGCTCTATTGGCTCTGCATAAGCTCCGCTTTCAACAATCATTGAGAGCATTGAACTTGGACTTTCGTCCTTTTTTATATCATGTAAAAGCCCTGCAACATAAGCCCTTTGCTCATCTTCTCCATATCGTTTCGCAAGTTTTGCGCATTCATCTGCGACATTTAAGCAGTGCTGATATCTCTTTTTACTAAGTAGCTGTTTTGCTACCTCTTTATATTCATCTATTTGATATATCGTTATTATCACATCCCTGTTAAGGTAGGTATAGTTTGTTAGCTTTTATATATTTCTCTATGCTTGCAGGCACACACTCACTTATACTGCCTCCTGCTGCAACTAAGTTTCTTATCTCAGTTGAGGAAATGGGCATCGGCTCTATATGCTCGACTATGCATCTGCCGCCTGTGTTGTTTAGTTGATTTGCGAGCTGCTCCATTCGCTCATACTCGCCTTGCTCTCTTGCAGCTGCAAGTAATGTTACATGTTTAAGTATGTCCTCATAACGATGCCATCTAGTGAAGCATTCCAACATATCACAGCCCATAATAAAATAAAGCTGCGCTCGTGGGTAGTTTCCTTTAATCTGCATAATTGTATAATAGGAATAGCTTGTATCGTCCCTTTTTAGTTCAATATCGCTTACTGTAAATACCGGATGCTTCTGCGCCGCAAGCTTGCACATAGCAAGCCTATGCTCTTCATCAACTAAACCCACAGAGGACTTGTGCGGTGGTATCTTAGCAGGAATAAGAAGCATTTCATCAAAGTTGTACCTCTCAGTAAGTTTTAACGCAAGATTTATATGGCCGTTATGAATAGGGTTAAAGGTCCCACCGAATATTGCAATTTTCATATCAGTTTAAGTTTATACGAGGATTGTCCTCACTGTGCCTATAAAGCACTACACGACTGCCTATTACCTGCACAAGCTCAGAGTTTGTTGCATTTGCAAGCTCGACACCTGCTTCTTTTGCAGTTACTGAGGAATTTTCAAGCACATGAAGCTTGATGATCTCTCTAGCGTTTAGTGCGTCATCGACTTGCTTTATAAGAGTGTCAATAATTCCACCCTTGCCTATTTGCATTATAGTGTCCGTATTGACAGCAATACTTTTTAGTTTAGCACGTTGCTTACTTGTTAACATACACCCTCCCTGAGCGCTTGCGCTAGCTTTCCTATTGCAATTGCTCTATGGCTAATTTTATTTTTTTCTTCAGTTGAGATAGTTGCCATGCTTGTGTCTTCATCAAGCATAAATAATGGGTCATAGCCGAAGCCATTCTCCCCTATTAGTTGTGTGCCGATATATCCGTTGCATTCGCCTCTGAAGCAAAGCTCATCCCCGTCGCAAGTTATCATGTATAACGCACATACAAACCTTGCAGACCTAAGCTCCTGTTCTATTCCCTCAAGCTCGGATAAAAGCTTATCGTTGCACTTGCTATCAGATGCCCCTATTCCAGCATATCTTGCTGAATAAACGCCCGGAGCGCCATTGAGAAAGTCAACTTCCAGACCGCTGTCGTCAGCAATTACAGCCTTGCCTGTGACTTCACGCACCGCCATTGCCTTAATTCTTGCATTTTCCTCAAAGGTTTCGCCGTCCTCTAAAGGCTCGGACATTATACCTGCTTGCGTTAGGGATAAAACTGTAAAGCCTAAGGGTTGCAGGATTTGACTTAGCTCCCTAAGCTTATTTGCATTGTTAGTCGCCGCAATAACTTCCATTAATCGCACCTCAGCAGTAAATAAAAACTATCTACCTTAAAATATTATATCATGAACATATCAAACAAGCTATATTAAAATGCACTAAATTTACATAACACAGGGAAAAGTAAATATTCATTTTTTCAATCGAACAATGCATCAGCAAATTGAGCAGGATCAAATTCCTGCAAATCATCAATTTTTTCGCCAACACCGATTAGCTTAACAGGCACCTTTAACTCATGGCAGATGGGTATAATAATACCACCTTTTGCTGTGCCGTCAAGCTTTGTGAGGATAATGCCCGTAATATTTGCAACCTTGCTAAACTGTCTTGCTTGATTTACAGCGTTTTGCCCTGTTGTGGCATCTAACACAAGTAAAACCTCAATGTCACAGCCCTGTGCATTAGTCTGTACAATCCTTATTATTTTTGCAAGCTCATCCATTAGAGGCTTTTTGTTGTGAAGTCTGCCTGCCGTATCACAAAGCACCACATCCACACCGCGCGCCTTAGCAGCACTTATAGCATCGAAAACAACGGCTGCCGGGTCGCTGCCCTCGCCATGCTTTATTATATCAACTCCCGCACGTTCACACCATACCTCAAGTTGGTCAATCGCCGCTGCACGAAAGGTATCCGCAGCAGCTACAAGCACTCGCTTCCCCTGCTGTTTTAAGTTGGCAGAAAGTTTACCTATTGCGGTAGTTTTGCCTGCTCCGTTTACACCAATTACAAGTATTACAGAGGGCTTTGTTTCAATTTTAAGGGGTACAATCTCGCCTAGCATATCAACGATTATCTGCTTTAACATTTTCTTAATCTGTTGAGGATCTGTTGCCCCACTTTTCTTTACCTGCTCACGCAGGCGTATGCAAATTTCAGCAGATGCGGTGCCGCCAATATCACATAATATAAGAGTTTCCTCGAGTTCATCGAAAAAATCCTCATCAATATGCGTAAATGAGTTGATTACCTGCTCAATTTTGCCCATCATCCCATTTTTAGTTTTCGATAAACCATCTTTAATCTTGCTAAAAAACCCCATTCTTGCTCTCCAATCGCATTCACACATTTTTTCTTTTTATATTTCTGTTCTATAATTATACCACTGTAAAGCAATTTTTCAAGTATAAATATATGTAATATGTATAATTTAAGCCTCTGTATATTCTTCGATAATTGTGTCCCCTGCTTGCATTTTAAGCAATTTTGACACACCCTTTTCCTGCATGGTTACACCGTATAGCACATCCGCCTGTTCCATAGTACCACGTCTATGGGTGATAAGAATAAACTGTGTTTGCCTTGAAAAAGTTCGTAAGAATGTTGCATATCTTGTAACGTTGACATCATCAAGTGCAGCTTCAATCTCGTCGAGTATGCAAAAGGGAGCAGGATTGTATTTTAAGATTGCAAAGTAAATTGCAATTGCGACAAAAGACTGCTCACCACCTGAAAGTGACGCAAGGTTCTTTATAACTTTACCTGGAGGAGTGACATTTATCTCTATGCCCGACTCAAGCACATTGTCTGGCTCAGAGAGCACAATCTCCGCCTTTCCTCCGCCAAATAGCTCAATGAAAATTTCCTTAAAGTTTGCATTAATCTGCTCAAATGCGGTATTAAACCGCTCGCATATATTGCCGGTTAAATCAGCTATTAGGTTTTCAAGCTCCTGCTTGGAGTTCTCTACATCCGCAAGTTGACAGGATAAGAATTCATACCTCTCGCTTACTTCTTTATATTCCTCAATAGCGGATACGTTTACGTTGCCAAGAACTTTAATCTTGCCTCTAATCTCGGTAAGCTCCTTTTGTGCGGCAAGCATATTTTCAATAGGTGCTGCAATTTGCTC
Organism: uncultured Oscillospiraceae bacterium; assembly: GCA_964560565.1. Taxonomy (GTDB): domain Bacteria; phylum Bacillota; class Clostridia; order Oscillospirales; family Ruminococcaceae; genus CAZLMF01. The sequence goes on along the minus strand of CAZLMF010000029.1, from coordinate 13,101 downwards.
GGCTTCTGAGCGTGTGAGCTGATATTGCTCCCAAAGCTCGGCTATGATGTTGTCATAGTCACGCTGAGCGGTTATTTTACGCTCTTGTAGCCTTGCAACCTCACGAGAGTGCTTTTCCCTTGCCTCGGAGGTTGATTTGCTCTTAGCACGCAGCTGTGTAGTTAGTTGCTCACATTCAGCCCGCAGTTTAAGTAGTTTTTCAATATCCTGCTCACACTCGGAAATACGTTGTCCATTATCAGATACATTGTTAGTTTTGCTTTCTATCAAAAGCTTCTTATCAGCAATTTCCTGCTCAATTTTCTTAATCTCATCTTGTATGCCTGCATTGCCCTCTGAAATGCTTTGCTTTTGAGCTTCAAGGGATAAAATCTGCCTTTGAATACTTTCTATGTCCTTACCAAGCTCAATTTGATTTATTCTCTTGCTTGATAAATGCTGTGAAAGTTCCTCCCTGCGGGCAATTATGCCGTCATTTTTGCCGCTTGAAGCAATAAGTATACCCTCAAGCCTTTCAACCTCAGCAGATAGGCGCTCATGTTCAGTTGCCTGCTGTGTGGCGGTACTTTCTTGGGTATCCGCAAGCTCTCTAAGTCTGTTTTGCTCAGCGTTCATTCCCACAAGCTGGCGCTCACCCTGTGCAAGTAGTGCTGTTATGCGGTTTTGCTCGCCTGTAATGCGAATTTTATCGCTTTTTAGCTCTGCAAGCTGTTCATTTACACCCTCAACATCAATTGTTAGCTTATCGACCTCTGCTTTAAAGGTTTTGAATGATGCTTCAGCTTGAGTAAGCTTTGTAGTAGCCCTTTCAATCTCTGCTTCAAGGACAGAAATATCATTCCTGCGTGAAAGCATACCTGCACTTCTGCCGCTGCTGCCTCCTGTAAAAGAGCCTCCTGCGTTAATAATCTGCCCATCCATGGTGACGATGCGAAATCTATATCCAAAACGCTTTGAAATTCTTGTGGCTGAATCAATATCCTCAACTACTGCAATCCTGCCAAGTAAGGACTTGAATATGCCGTCGTATTTAGAATCATACTCAACAAGCTCATACGCAAGACCGCAATAACCGTCAAAGGTATTAAGCTCTCGCTCTGTTAAGGTGTTCCCCTTTACAGATGTAATGGGCAAAAAAGTAGCTCGCCCTGCATTCCTCTCCTTAAGGAAAAGTATACAGCGCTTTGCAATATCTTCATTTTCGACTACTATATTTTGCATTGCAGCTCCAAGTGCCAGCTCAATTGCAAGAGAGTACTTATTATCCACGTTAATAAGCTGTGCAACTGTGCCATGAAGTCCGCTAAGCCTTCCCGACTTGCCTGCGTTGATAACCTCTTTGACAGAGCTTTGGTAGCCTTCCATGTTGTGCTCAATATCTTTTAGGGTTTGCGCTTTATGTTTTTTTGTTTCAAGCTCCCTTGTAAGGGCATCATAGCTTTGCTTTACTTCATTAAGCTTTTCCTTCTTGCCATTTAATAAACGTGTGAAGCCTGTTAAACGATTAGACTGCTCAAGCTCAACTGCCTCAAGTTCCTCAAATGATTTTACCATCTCTGTCTGCTCAGATTTGAGCGTAGTAATATCCAGTTCGTGGCGTTCAATCTCGCCATTTATGGATTCCAGCCTTTCCTGGGTTTGAGCAAAGTTGCCTTGTGTGGAGGCAATGGATATTTTACATTCCGAGCGGTTAAGCAGTGCTTTATTAAGCTCGGTGCTTAATGCTTCCTGCTCCTTTGCAAAGCTTTCACTCTGCTTTGAAAGTTCCTCAAACTCAGCACGAGTATCCGCAAGCACTGTATCAAGCTTCTTTATTTCATCAGTAATTGACTTAATTTCATCTTGCTTGTTTTTCATTTCTTCATCAATTCCACTGAAGGATTCTGTGGAGCTTTCCTGCTGCTTATGAAGCTTTTCTATTGAAACCATGCTATGCTCAATATCATTTCTAAGAACCGCTGCATCGGAGCTTGAGCTGGCGTTATCTTTTTCTAACTCTGATATTGCGCGGCGTTTTTGCTCAATATTTTCAAGGCATTCCTGTGACTTTTCATACATCTGCGAAATTTGCTGTTCAAATTCGTCTATATCAGCTTCAAGCTGGACATATTCGCCCTCTCCAATCATTATCTTATCTTCAATATCACGAAGGCTTATCTTATATTCCTCAAGACGTGCTATGCCTACTGATACATCTAGTGTCTTTTTATACTCGCTCAACTTAATGAATATCTGCGCTTTCTCGGAATCACGCTTTAGTGGACCTACACGCTCCTCTAGTTCAACAATAATATCCTTAAGGCGGAGAATGTTTTCCTGTGCTTGAGCAAGCTTACGCTCAGCTTCCTCCTTTTTATGGCGAAACTTAGCTATACCTGCGGCTTCCTCGAAAATCTCACGTCTGTCGTCGCTTTTAGCGCCGACTATTTCAGCTATTTTTCCTTGCCCGATAATAGAATACCCGTCACGTCCAAGCCCGGTATCCATAAAAAGCTCTCGAACATCCTTTAAGCGAACATTACTGCCGTTAATGAGGTTCTCACTTTCACTGCTACGGTATAAACGGCGTGTAACAGCAATCTCGTCGCTGTCTATCGGTAAGTCTCGTGCGCTATTATCAAGGTTTAATGTGACCTGAGCAAAGCCCATTGGCTTGCGTGTTTGTGTGCCGGAGAATATTACGTCCTCCATCTTACCACCACGTAAGGTTTTAGATGACTGCTCACCCAATACCCATCTTACGGCATCGGCAATATTGCTTTTGCCGCTACCATTAGGGCCTACAACGGCAGTAACGCCTTTGTCAAACTCAAATTTAACTTTATCTGGAAAGGACTTAAATCCCTGTATTTCAACCGATTTTAGGTACAAGCGTTACACTTCCTTCTAATTTTCATTAAGTCTTAGCTCATATTTTCCTAAGCTATCATCTGGTGCAATTTTTATCTCAATTCCCATAGCCGCAAAGGCATTGATATTCTGCCTTTTGTGCCCATTTGCACGGCTTATATATCTGTTTCCCACGTAAACTGTAAAGCTTTTATTTGCACTTTCTTTAATGAGGTTCTGTATCGCATTGAGGTTCTGTATCGCATTAAAGTATATTTTACTCTCACAAAGCTCACGAAAAGCAGGGTGATATGCGCCTGCAACTGCTTGTCCGCCGACTAGCTCCGATGCATGTAGTCCAATACGGATTATATCAATACTTTTGCTTTCAAAATAAATTATAAGCTGTGCACAAAGGTTTACTGCTTCATCAAGCTTTTGCGGATTATATTCACCGCTTTGAAAATGTTTTTCAAGCTGTGAGCCTTTAAGCACAACAGTTGGATAAATGCGCATTGTATCGGGGTTAAGCGCCGCTAATTGCTTAGCGGTTTCAAGGGCATATTCATCTTTGTCGCCATATAGCCCTGTCATCATCTGCAATCCCAGTTCAAAGCCATTTCCTTTAATAAGTTTCGCTGAATCCTCAACCTGCTTTGCCGTATGTCCACGTAGGTTCATTGCAAGAACTTTATCATTCATGCTTTGTGCGCCAAGCTCAATTGCCGTGACATTATAATGCTTTAGCAGTGAAAGAATTTCCTCATCAATCGCGTCCGGTCGGGTGGAAATGCGTATACCGCTAAATCCGTTTTCGCTGATATATGGCTGTACCGCTTCTAGCAATGCGATCATATACCCACGCTCAATTGCAGTAAAGCTACCGCCAAAAAACGCAATTTGCGATACCTTTGCCCTCTCGCCCAATTCAGATAATGCCTTTTCACAAAGCAATGCCGCTTCATGCGGCATTGGTGGCTTTTGCGTGCCAGATATTGCGTTTTGATTGCAAAAGCTGCATGTATTGGGGCAACCGGAATGGGGGACAAAGATAGCAAGGTTAGCGTGCTTCATAGCCCATAAGCTTTAACGCTTCTTTTGCAGCCATTTGCTCTGCTTGCTTTTTGCTCTTACCCTTACCCTCACCAATCACGTTAGAATTAAGGCAGACATTAACTGTGAATAGCTTGCAGTGATCAGGCCCGTCCTCATCAACAAGCTTGTATATTACTCGCTCTTCGGGGTTTTGTTGAATAATCTCCTGCAAGATAGTTTTATAGTCGCTAAGAATATCGTTGTTTTCAAGTACAATGTCGTCAGGCATAAACTTTAGTATGAAATCCCTAGCGGCTTCCATTCCTCCGTCAAGGAAAATTGCGGCTATAAGCGCCTCAAAGGCATCTGCTAGTATTGATGGACGCTGCCTACCACCTGTATTTTCTTCACCCTTGCCAAGGTAAATAAACTCACCCAGTAAAATGCTTTTTGCAAACTTATGCAAGGATTTCTCGCAAACAAGTGATGCACGTACCTTTGTAAGTTCACCCTCTGGGAAATTCTCAAAATGCTCAAATAAGTATTGTGATACCACAATTGATAGCACTGAATCACCTAAGAATTCAAGCCTTTCGTTGCTATTTCTCGACTTACGGTTTTCGTTTGCATAGGAAGAATGCGATAATGCCTCATGTAGAAGCTGTTTATTGCTAAATGTATAGGATATATCTTTTTCAAGCCTGTCCATCATTGCGCCTTTCTGCTTGTATTAGTCTTGTTGTGCTTCAGACTGCTCCTGATTGCGGATTATTTCAAGTGAAGCTGTGATTTCGCCAATTACATCCTTCTGTGCGAAGTCACGCGCTTGGCGAATTGCGTTCATAAATGCCTTAGCATTTGAGCTGCCATGTGCCTTTATTACAGGCTTTGCGACGCCCATTAGGGGTGCGCCTCCATGCTCTGTGTAGTCCATCTTTTTCTTAAAACCACGTAGCTTTGGCATCATTATCAAAGCCGCAAGCTTTGTTGTAAGTCCTGATTTAAACATCGAGTTTAGGTTGTTGGAGATAAATTTACCCATTCCCTCTGTAAGCTTAAGTATCATATTCCCTGTAAACCCATCTGTAACCGCAACATCACAACCGCCAAGGGGAATATCCCTCGCTTCAATGTTACCAATAAAATTAACGGGTGCGTTGCTTAGCAATTTATGTGCCAAAATATCAAGCTCACGGCCTTTATTGTCCTCAACTCCGACATTTGTAAGCCCTACTCTAGGGGATGTAATTCCCATAATCTTATTCATATAGCAACTGCCCATAATGCCAAATTGCTGAAGCATTTCGGGACGGCACTCAACATTTGCTCCTGCATCCATTAGCATATATGCTCCATTGTCGCTTGGAATAATCGGTGCAAGGGCTGCCCTTTTTATGCCTTTGATGCGTTTTATAATTGAGGATGCACCAACAACAAGCGCAGCGGTACTGCCTGCGCTTACAAAGGCATCTCCCTCGCCGCTTGCAACAAGCTTAAGCCCAACTGCCATAGAGCAATCGGCTTTAGCTTTGAGTATATCAAGAGGATCATCTTCAACCATAATTACACTTTGAGCGTCAACCATTGTAATTTTTTCAGAGACAATGGCGTTTTCCTCGGCAACCTTACGCATTTCGCAGATATTGCCTACAAGGACGATTTCAACTCCATAGTTTTCAACAGCCATCGCACAGCCTTTTATTACCTCAACAGGTGCGTTATCGCCACCGAAAGCGTCAACAATTATTTTCATACTCAGCCACTTCACTTTCAAACTAGTCTTTGATCATTTTAATTATATCATGTATAGCCTTAATTGAACGCATAGAAAGCTGCTCATACCTTAATCTTTTATCCCGAACAGGGTTTGCAAGTGCAGGGAGTATACCCATATTTGCTCCCATTGGTTGAAAATTCACCACAGCTTCGTCACTAATGTAAGCCGAAAGTGCGCCAATCATAGTAAAATTAGGGAAGCTGATAGGCTCTTTCCCTTTAAGCTGTCTTGCCATGTTCATACCTGCCACTATACCGCTTGCGGCACTTTCCATATAGCCCTCTACACCTGTAAGCTGCCCTGCAAAGAAAATGCTAGGATTTGACTTAAGCGCAAAGTGCTTGGTTAGAAGCTTTGGCGAGTTGATGAAAGTATTTCGGTGCATTACTCCATACCGTGCAAAATCAGCATTTTCAAGCCCGGGGATTAGAGAAAATACTCGTTTTTGCTCACCAAACTTTAAGTTTGTTTGAAATCCAACAAGGTTATATATACTGCCCTCGCTGTTTTCCTTTCGAAGCTGAACCACCGCATATGGCCTCTTACCCGTTCTAGGGTCAGTAAATCCCACGGGCTTAAGCGGGCCAAAGCGTATGGAGTCCACACCACGTTTAGCAAGGGTTTCAACTGGCATACAGCCTTCGTAAACTTTTAACTGCTCTTTTTCAAAGCTATGAAGTGGCGCTGTTTGTGCTTCCACAAGCTCGGTGTGAAAGCGTTCATACTCTTCCCTTCCCATGGGGCAATTCAAGTAGTCTGCATCGCCTTTTCCATAGCGTGATGCCGCAAATGCAATGTCCATATTTATGCTTTCAGCGGTAACAATCGGCGCTGCTGCATCATAAAAACTTAGCATATCGCCGCATAGTGAAGCAACTTGCTGCGCAAACGCATCGGAAGTGAGTGGCCCCGTTGCAATTACAACGTTGCCATCTGGAATCTGGATAATTTCTTCTCTTATGAGTGTGATTTTTGGATGAGAGGATATTTTTTTAGTTACAAGCTCCGAAAAAATATCACGGTTGACTGCTAATGCGCCTCCCGCTGGGACACTGCATTCCTGTGCACACTCCAAAAGAAGTGAGCCTAGTAAACGCATTTCCGCTTTAAGTATACCTCCTGCGCTTGCAGGGTTCATTGACTTAAGGGAATTCGAGCAAACAAGCTCTGCTAAGCCACTTGAACTATGAGCAGGCGAATATCGCTTAGGCTTCATCTCATAAAGCTCGACATCTATATCTTGATTTGCTAGCTGCCATGCGGCCTCACAGCCTGCAAGTCCAGCTCCAATAACTTTAACTGACATTAATCACTTATTCCTTTTTCAAAGCCGCATTCTTCGTCGGCGCAGTAAATCTTAGCTGCTTTTCCGCCCTTCTTAAACAGCGTTTTGCTGCATTTAGGGCATTTTTCAGCAATAGGCATATCCCAAGTCATGAAGTTGCAATCGGGATAGCCTGCACAGCCAAAGAACTTGCGACCCTTTTTAGATTTCTTTTCAACGATTTTCTTGCCACACCTAGGGCAGTCGCCCTCAGTTTCCTGAATAATTTTCTTTGTATTTCTGCACTCAGGGAAGCCTGGGCATGCTAAAAACTTGCCGAAGCGACCAATTTTTATAACCATGTTGAGACCGCAAAGCTCGCAGACAATGTCAGTTTCCTCGACAGGTACTTTTACACGCTTGCCATCCATTGCGCTTTCAGCCTTTGTGAGAGTGCCGCTAAAGTCATCATAAAAGCTCTTTAACGTTTCAGACCAGTTCTTTTTACCTGCTTCTATTTCGTCAAGGTTGCCCTCCATTGATGCGGTAAACTTAACATCAACTATATGTTTGAAATGCTCCTTCATTAGCTGAGTTGTAACATCTCCAAGCGCTGTTGGCTTAAGCTGTTTGGCATCACGTTCAACATAGTTGCGGTTTATTACAGTTGTAATAGTCGGAGCATAAGTACTCGGTCTACCAATGCCATTTTCCTCAAGCGCCTTAATCAGCGTTGCCTCGCTATAACGTGGAGGTGGCTGAGTAAAGTGCTGATTGCCATCAAGGCTTTTAAGCTTTAGCAGCTCATTTTCCTCCAAAGGGGGGAGCATACTGCCGTCCTCATCCTTTTCTTCGTCTTTGCTTTCTTCGTAAAGCACTGTAAAGCCATCAAACTTTACAGAGAATCCGGACGCCTTAAAGCCGCAATTTGCAGCGGATATATCAACAGAAACAGTATCCAAGAGCGCGTTCGCCATCTGACTTGCCATGAACCTTTCCCAAATAAGCTTGTAGAGCTTAAACTGGTCGGAGGTTAGGCTTTGCTTTACCTTATCGGGTGATAAGTCAATTACAGTGGGGCGAATTGCCTCATGGGCATCCTGTGAGCTGGACTTTGACTTGTAAACTCTAGGAGAAGGGGGCAAATACTGTTTACCAAAGGTATCGGTGATATATACAGATGCGGCTGTTTTAGCCTCATCAGATATACGCAGCGAGTCAGTTCTCATATAGGTGATAAGACCGATTGCGTCGTAGCCCTCAACTTCAATACCTTCATAAAGCTCCTGTGCCGCTTTCATTGTGCGCCTTGAGTTGAACCCTAAGCGTCTAGATGCCTCCTGTTGAAGTGTAGAGGTGATAAAAGGCGCTGCAGGTGATTTTCTGCGCACACTCTTTTTAATCGTTGAAACCTTATATTCGGCACCCTCAAGAGTGTTTAGAACTGCATCTGTTTCATCCTTGTTGGTAAGCTCTGCCTTCTTGCCGTCAACAGAATGGAGCTTAGCCGCAAAAGCCTTGCGACTGCCCTTTGGAAACAGGCTTGCATCAATGCTCCAATATTCCTGAGGTTTGAATGCGTTAATTTCTTCTTCACGGTCGACTATTAGCCTTACGACAACAGATTGAACTCTGCCTGCTGATAAGCCTTTTCTAACCTTTTTCCAAAGAAACGGGCTTAGCTTATAGCCCACAATCCTATCAAGAATTCGCCTTGCTTGCTGAGCATTAACAAGATCAATATCTATTAAGCGAGGTGAACTCATTCCTGTATCAATTCCATTTTTTGTGATTTCATTAAATGTAATCCTAGCTTTTTCCTTCTCATCTATACCCAAAATATTAGCAAGATGCCATGAAATTGCTTCGCCCTCTCTATCCGGGTCAGTTGCAAGGTAAACATAATCGCTTTTCTTTGCAAGCTTCTTAAGTTTTGTTATTAACTCTTCTTTGCCCTTAATGTTGTCATACACAGGCTCAAAATTGTTTTCAACATCAACACCAAGTTTTGATTTTGGTAAATCACGAATATGCCCGTTCGAGGCAACAACCTCAAAACCGGCACCTAAATATTTTTGTATTGTTTTCGCCTTTGCAGGCGACTCAACTATAACAAGCTTTGACATTAAATGTAGTTACCTTCCTTGTTCTATTATGATTTTATTGTAAAACGTTGCCCCGCTACAGGCATTATCAGCCCCATAAGCTCAAGCTCAGTAAGGTTTACAGTTACTGACTCGATTGACAACTGCGACAATACCGCTATTTCATCCGCAAGCAAACTTCTATCTTTTAATAGTTCAATTATGCGCTTTTGCTCGTCATCAAGCTCATCGTAAGGGATTTCGACAAGCGTCCTCTCCGGCGAGGGTATGTCAAGCTTTTGCAGCTTACTTGTCTGTGTGCGAGGCTTTGACTGCTTGCGCTTGCTCGGATCAGTTTCAGAGAAAACTAAGCTATCTGAACGATTTTCAGAGCTTTCACCGATTGTCGATATCTTATGAGAAAAATTCTCGTAATATTCGTATACAATGTCCAGATGGCTAAATACAGGGATTGCTCCCTCCCTTAAGTATTTTATCACGCCATGATAGCGTTCGTCAAATATATCCGCAGGAGGCACGCAAAATAAATCCCTTCCTTGCTGAATAGAAAGCTCCGCCGTTATAAGCGAACCGCTTCTTTTGCTGGCTTCAATTACAAGTGTGCCAAGGCTCAACCCTGCCATAATTCGGTTTCGCTGTGGGAAGTTTGGCGGCAGTGGCTTTTGACCGGGCAGAAATTCCGAAATTACCGCTCCCCTTTTTGCTATGGTATTTTTTAAGCGAGCATTTTTTGGCGGGTATGAGTAGTCAATTCCGCTGCCAAGCACGGCAACAGTGCGCTCCTTACAGCTAAGTGCGCAACCGTGTGCAACCGAGTCAATGCCCAGTGCAAATCCGCTTACAATGACAACTCCAAGGTTTGCAAGCTTAGTACAAAGCTCCTTTGCAACCTTTAGGCTGTAATCCGATGGTGAACGTGCGCCTACTATTGTAATTGCAACTTCATCATCAATAAAGCTTAAGTCACCCATGCAAAATAGAAGAATGGGTGGGTTGAATATTGATTTAAGCCTTGAGGGATATTTGTCAGAATGAATGGTAAGTATGCTTATTTCATGCTTTTCGCAGTATTCAATAACCTTTTTTGAATGTTCAATAGGCGTCTTTTTTGCGCGAGCATATTCAGCTGAATCCATAAGATCACAGGGCTTATTATCCTCGTGTAAATCTATGTATAAATCCTTTAGATCCTCATATTCCTCGAGTATCCTAAGGGAGCGCAAGTTGTGGCTACCCATAACTTGCAAAAGCCATACCCAATACTCAAAATCCATACCATTTTCCTCCAGTCACAAATTCGCTGTCAAGGTTAAGTAATTAATGAGTTTTTCTACTTTGTCATCTCCCACATGAACACGCCTGCCGCCATTGCAGCATTTAAGCTTTCAGCGTGGCCGCTCATAGGGATTGTTATGCCCTCATCGCTTGCGTATCTAGTTGGAATTGTTACTCCAGCGCCCTCATTGCCGATTACAATAGCCGTTGCGCTGTTGAAATCACACTCCGTGAGCTTTTTTGCTGAGGAGTCGACTACGGATGCGTAAACTGTTACACCCTTTGATTTAAGCATCTCAATTATATCTGTCATTTCGGCTGTGAAAATCGAGAGCCTAAACAGTGAACCCATGCTAGAGCGCACTACCTTTGGGGAGTATGCATCAACGCAATCCGGAGACATAATAATGCCTGAAATGCCCATGGCATCGGCAGTTCGAATGATAGCGCCAAGGTTTCCCGGGTCCTGCAGGCTTTCAAGTAGGACAAATTTACCATCACTACTTATTTTATCAGCAGTTAAGCATTTGTCAAGTATTTCGCCAACTGCAAAAAAACCTTGAGGAGATTTTGTGTCGGACATATAGTCCCCTATTCCATCCGAAACCATTATGGTATCCCCTGCGTAGGAAAGCAGTTTCTCATACGCTTGTGGATACTTTTCAGCAGCATCTAGCGTAACAAAGGCAAGAGGCATCGGTACATTTTCAGCGACAGCTTCCATACATAGACGAACGCCCTCTAGAGGGAATTTTCTATGCTCATACCTTGCTTTTCGGTCAGAACACAGTAAACGAAAGAGTACAACATTGTCATTTTTGCGTGAAGTGATAATCATAGCAAATGCCTCCCTTGTCATTGATGATAGATACAGCAAAACACGCCCGAGGGCGTGTTTATGGCATTAGTTGAGTGCCTGTTTTGCCTTTTCAACTAGAGCTGAAAAGCCAGCAGCATCATTGATTGCAATCTCAGAAAGCATCTTGCGGTTGAGTGTGATATTTGCTTTCTTAAGACCATTCATCAAAGTAGAGTAATTCATACCGTTCTGCTTTGCGCCGGCTGAAATACGGGTAATCCATAAGCGGCGAAAGTCACGCTTTTTAAGTCTGCGTCCAATATATGCATACTGGCCTGACTTCATTACGGCTTCTTTAGCTGTTCTAAAAAGCTTGCTTTTTCCACCCCAATAGCCCTTTGCTAGCTTTAATGTTTTATTTCTTCTCTTACGAGTCATTACTGATCCTTTAACACGAGCCATGATTTACTACCTCCTAATCTGTTTCTACGTTATTTATATGGGATTAGCTTTTTGATTGCTGGAGCGTTGGTGACATCTGCGTACGTTCCTGCACGAAGTCCTCTCTTACGCTTGGTTGACTTCTTCGTTAAAATATGGCTCCTGTTTGCATGAGCTCTTTTAACCTTTCCGTTCTTAGTTAGGCTAAAACGCTTTTTTGCACCGCTATGTGTCTTTAGCTTATACTTTGGCATAACATTTTTCCTCCCTTTTGTTTTACAGAAAATACGTGGGTTGATTATTTAGTCGCTTTAGGTGAAAGGAATAAGACAAGGCTTCTCCCCTCCATCTTAGCCGGCTTGTCAACTTGAGCAATGTCGACACAAGCATCCTTGAATCGGCTCATTAAATCATTCGCTAAATTCGAATGTGACATTTCACGCGCACGGCGGAAACGAACCGAAACCTTAACCTTGTCACCTGCTGTCAGAAACTTCTTAGCATGACCGACCTTAGTATCAAAATCATGGGTGTCAATGTTAAGTGACATTCTGATTTCTTTAAGCTCGACAATTTTTTGGTTCTTCTTTGCTTCCTTGTCACGCTTTGCCTGTTCAAAGCGGTACTTGCCATAGTCCATAATTTTGCATACAGGCGGACTCGCCTGTGGCGCAATTTTGACCAGGTCAAGATTTTTTTCCACTGCAATATCTAGTGCTTCCTTTGACGAAAGGACACCAAGCTGAGCACCATCTTCGCCTACGACACGCACTTCCTTGTCGCGGATTTCTTCATTAATGAGCAGTTCCTTGTTGCTGATAGTCGAACACCTCCAAATAATTCGTACACATACGCTTAAGATTATAAGCGTAAAAATAATAAAGCGTGGACGTACACGTCCACGCAAACAAATCAAAAAGCCAAAGGCAAATTGAATGTATTTACCTGTGCTGCATATGCATACAGGTGAGAACGGACGTTCTGCTTCAATTACCTGCTTATTATACACTGTACATTTTCGTTTGTCAAGTATTTTTTCATTCAATTGAAATTTCTTTCCTTAGCTTAAATGAATAAATGTAGGTTTCCTTTATAGGTACGTTGAAAATTTCAGTAAGTGCTTCTCTATAAATACGCAACTGCTTTGCATACCTGTCAATTAGCTCCTGCTCGTCGTCAACATAATCGGTTTTGTAGTCTAGCAGTACAAGGCTGCCCTTTTCAACAAAAATGCAATCGGCAATACCCTGTATGGTGATTTGTGCGCTTGCAGCTATTCCTGTGAGCGTTTTATCATACTCCCTTGCAGGGACTTGCGCCATGAACTTATATTCACGATAAACCTTATCCGCAGTAAAAATACGCTTGCCAAGCAAGCTTTTAAAGAAGTCTGCAACAAGGCTTATATTTACTGCATTAGCCTGCTCTTTTGTTAAGAAGCCCTTATTGCGAAGCCTTTCAAGCTCATCTCTAGGATTATCACGAGCAGCTTCGTAATTTGCGTACTGCATAAACTTATGGGTCGCATCTCCGCGTTGAGCGCCTGTAAGTCCATCCCTTGCGGTAAAATCGGGCT
>CAZLMF010000028.1:0-19217 GCA_964560565.1 uncultured Oscillospiraceae bacterium | reverse complement strand
TATTCAACAAGTCATAAAGATCAAGGTTTTCATAATCCAAAAACGCAAAATCCTCAAGTCCGTCAACATTGTGAAGTGAGCCTAAAACCATATCAAAGCTGTACTGAGAAACCACCTGTTCAGCCTCGGAAATGCCCTGTAAAGGCTGACCTAGCTCAATGCCGCATAACAGCTCCATATCGCTATCCAAAAGCTTCTTTGTGGCAAATATATCACTGACGCTGTCCGCTATACGCTTGTCATACCCCTCGGAATAATAAGCGTTTGCTTCGCAGTGGTCGGTTATAGCAAGAGCCACTAGCCCAAGGGTACTTGCCCTCAAAGTCATTTCTCTAATCGAATCGCTCCCATCGGGCGAATGAATGCTATGTGAATGTGAATCAAATAAACGTTGCAAATAACTACACTCCCTAAGAAAAGTAATCCCAAAAATATATGAATACTACAAACAATATTATCACAACATGATATTTTTGTCTATTGCTTTTGTTTACTTTTATCGCTCGAAGCTGTATAATAATTATAAAAAGAAAAGAGGTAAGTAAAATGAGAGCAGTAATAACCGTAATAGGTAAGGATACCGTAGGAATTCTTGCAAAGGTGAGCAATATCTGTTCTGAGTGCAACGCGAACATTATGGATGTGACGCAGACCATCATGCAGGATTTATTTGCAATGATAATGCTTGTGGATATTTCGGACATAACAATTGAATATAGCATTCTTTCCGACAAGCTTGCACAGTCCGGGAAGGATATGAATCTTTCTGTCCATATGATGCATGAGGATATATTTAATTCCATGCACAGAATTTAGCCTGAAAGGAAACTACGAATGCTTAACGTAAATGATATATTAGAAACAATACGAATGATTCAAGATGAAAGCTTGGACATTAGAACCATAACTATGGGCATATCCCTACTTGATTGTATTGATACGGATGTTGACCGTGCAGCCGATCGCATATATGAAAAGATAGTCCGTAAGGCTAAAAGGCTTGTTGAAGTTGGAGAGGATATTGAAAAGCAATACGGCATTCCGATTATAAATAAGAGAATTTCTGTCACGCCAATAGCTGTGATTGCAGCAGCCGCAAAGGGTAATCCCGTAAAGCTTGCACTTGCCCTTCAAAGGGCGGCAGATACCTGTGGAGTGAACTTTATCGGTGGCTATTCCGCACTTGTGCAGAAGGGCTTTTCTGCAGGGGACTTAGAGCTTATCAACTCAATACCCGAGGCGTTAAGCGTTACAACTAATGTTTGCTCGTCAGTCAACATAGGCTCGACCAAAGCAGGCATAAATATGGATGCAGTTGCCCTTATGGGTAGAATTATAAAGCAAACCGCAGAGCTTACAGCTGACCGCAACTGCATAGGCTGCGCAAAGCTTGTGGTATTTTGTAACGCCCCAGAGGATAATCCCTTTATGGCAGGCGCATTCCATGGAATTGGCGAGCCTGACTGCGTTATAAATGTCGGCGTGTCAGGTCCAGGCGTTGTAAGAGCCGCTATTGCAAAGCACCCTGATGCAAATATTAGCGAGGTTGCAGATGTAATAAAGAAGACAGCATTTAAGATAACCAGAATGGGTCAGCTAGTGGGCGTTGAGGCGTCTAAGAGGCTTAATGTCCCCTTTGGTATTATTGACTTATCCCTTGCTCCCACCCCTGCGGTTGGCGATAGTGTTGCGTACATACTTGAGGAAATTGGCTTGGAGCAGTGCGGAACTCATGGCACAACTGCCGCGCTTGCAATTCTCAATGACGCAGTAAAAAAGGGCGGAGTTATGGCATCCTCCCATGTCGGAGGCTTATCAGGCGCATTTATCCCTGTGTCCGAGGATGCAGGCATGATTGCCGCAGTACAAAGCGGGGCGCTCACTCTTGAAAAGCTTGAAGCCATGACAGCAGTCTGCTCGGTTGGACTTGATATGATTGTAGTTGAGGGCGATGTAAGTGCTGAAACTCTATCTGCGATTATTGCAGATGAAGCAGCAATAGGCATGGTAAACTCAAAAACCACTGCCGTAAGAGTAATCCCTGCAATAGGTCGCAAGGTCGGAGAAGTGCTTGAATTTGGCGGTTTACTTGGAAGCGGCCCTGTTATGGCGGTAAATTTCCGCTCACCTGCAAAGTTCATTTCAAGGGGTGGGCGCATACCTGCTCCCCTGCAAAGTTTGAAGAATTAGCCTATTTAGCAACCGATTAGCAACTTTAGGTTTATAACTTATTCGATAATTAGCTATAAGCTACAAATTCCTTTTAGTTGGTTGACTATATTTGCCGATATTCACCATTGCAGATTATTTTTTTTGAGTATATGATATTAATAGAGACATGAGGGGTATACTTATTTTTATAGGTATGGCCCTCGTTAATTTGTAGGCAATTTAAAAATGTTAAAAAGTGTATGGATAGAGGTGTTTTTTATGATTGAGTTGATAAATGCGATTCTTGAGCTTGATAAGGAAGCGCAGAATAAGCTTAAAAGCGCTAATGATGAAAGCATAGCTATTCGCAACGCCGCAGTTATTGAAGAAGCAAAAATCAGGCAGGATTTTACCGAGCGCATAACAAGAAGGATTAACAAAGTAAGAGAAACTGAGGATAAATATTTAGCACAGCAAATGGCAGAACTTGACGAAGCTAAAAGCAAGCAACTTGCTACACTCGACTCAGTTTTTAATTCAAAGTCACAATTATGGGAAGATGAAATATTCAACAGAATAGTTGGTGTGTGAAATGCTTGAGATTTTTTCCACTAAAGCAATAGTGGCAAAAGCGCGCACTATGTATGGCATGAGGCTAACCGATGAGGATTACCGAGAGCTTATAAGGCGGCAATCAATTAGTGAGATTTGTGCTTACCTAAAAACAAATACCCACTACAAAAGCATATTAGCGCCAGTCAATGAGCACACAATACATCGTATGCAGCTTGAGGGACTTTTAGGGCGTCATCAGTTAGAGCTTTATGAAAGGCTTTGTAACTTTCTACAGCTAGGAGAGGGTAATAGCTTTTACTCCTACATGATTATGCGCCTTGAAATTGACCAGATATTAATATGCATTATGTATTTTAATGCGAACATGTATGAGGAGTTTATCTCATCATTCCCAGGATTTTTAATAAATCGCGCAAGCTTTGATATGATTGAGCTTGCAAGGGCAAATAACTATGATGAGTTACTTCAAGTAGTTAAGCATACCCCCTATCATGCTATTTTAGAGCCTTTAGCCCCAACAGGGGATAGTGCAATTGACTACAATAAATGCGAAGTTAAGCTACGCACTCATTTTTACAAATCAATGCTTGAATCAGTCCATAAACAGTTTAAGGGCAAGACAAGGGAATCTCTCGAGGAGGCAATTAAACTCGCAGTAGATATGCGAAACATTAATGTGTCCTATCGCTTAAAAGTACTGTTTAATGAGAGTGCTGAAAACATAAAGAAAAGATTAATTCCGTTTTACGGGAAGTTGCCCCTAAAGGCACTTGACGAAGCTGTTTCGTCAAAAAGCTCAGACGCTTTCAAACAGGTGATTTCTAAGTCTGTTTATGGAGAAGATATAAAAGACATCGATAAATACTTTATAGAAAACAAAACTGATAAAATTAGATACCATAAATTTAAGCGTCAACTAAGGCTTTCAACAAGCGCACCGGTGGTATTGTTTACATTGTTTGAGCTTTTTGAGATTGAGCTTGAAAACGTAACGAGCATAGTTGAGGGTATTCGATATAAACTGCCTGCCCAGGAAATTGAAAAGCTATTAATAGTATAAAAATATCTAGATATAGAGGTGATTAAGTGGCAATCGAAAAGATGGCACTTGTCAGCGTTACAGGGCTGATAAGTGAGCTTGACGCTGTGCTTCTTAAGTGCTGTGAAAGTGAAATTTTTCACATGGAGCATCCTTCAAAAGTTACGGATGCATCAACAGGATTTTATTCCCTAGAAGAACCTAACCCCTACACCCCACTTTTAAAGCGCATCTATTCGCTGTCCAATAGTATTTCTGTAAAACTTGAGTACAGCGATTATAACGATGTTGAGCTTGGGACAGTTGAGGATTACAACGCATACTTGGATGAGCTCGAAAGCGGTTTAGTTGAGCTTTCAGAAAAGAAAACAGAAGTAAAAAAAGCAATTGAAATGCATGAGGGTGTGCTAAAGCAGATTAAGCAGCTTGACGGACTTGATGTTGAGTTTGAGGACATATTTGCTTGCAAACATATTAAGGTGCGTTTTGGACGTCTGCCGGCTGATAGCTACTCAAAGCTTGAATACTATAACAACAAGCCGTTTTACTTTTTCTCCTTCACGAATGATAAGGACTATTATTGGGGCTTCTATGCAACTCCAACAATAAAAGCCCCTGTAGTTGATGACATATTCAACTCTCTTTATTACGAGAGAATAAAAGTGCCGGACTATGTTCAAGGCACAGCTGATGAGGCTATAAGTTCTTTAACTGAAATGATAACAAATGAGAAAAAGGAGCTTGCTCAAGTAACTGCTGAGCTTGACAAGGTATCAGTGCAGAGTGTTTCGACACTGCTCAAGGTTTACAGCAAGCTGAAGTTTTACAACGACACCTTTGAGCTTAGAAAGAATGTTTCAGTCGTAAATGGCAAGTTTTATATAGTTGGCTTTGCGCCGTTGGAAGACTGCGATGATTTCATCAGGGACTTAGAAACAGTAAAAGGCGTTTCAGCTGTCAGCAACCCCCATGATACAGACGCAAGGCTATCAGCGCCCATAAAGCTTAAGAATAATAAGCTTTTTAAGCCATTTGAGCAGTTTGTAACAATGTACGGATTGCCGGCTTATGATGAGCTTGACCCAACTCCGTATGTTGCAATTACCTACACGTTGCTTTTTGGCATGATGTTTGGGGATTTAGGGCAGGGAATTGTGATAAGTCTAATCGGACTATTTATGGTCCATAAGATGAAAATGCCCTTTGGGCAAATACTCACCCGAATCGGTGTTTCAAGCGCAGCGTTTGGTTGTGTTTATGGCTCGGTATTCGGCTATGAGGACGCACTTAACCCCGTATACAAAGCCCTATTTGGACTTGAGCATAAGCCTATTGATGTTTTCGAGCAATCCTCGACACTATTGATTATTGCGGTTGCAATAGGTGCTGTTCTGATTACCATATCAATAATAATAAGCATGGTATTAAGCTTCCGGCGAAAGGACTATGAGCATTCACTATTCAGCCAAGACGGGCTTGCAGGACTTGTATTCTACGTTTCCATCCTTGGTGCTGTTGTACTAAAGTTTATGTTTGATATAAACGTTATAAACGCTGTATTCATCACTGTATTTATTGCAATACCCATACTGCTGATGTTCTTGCGTGAACCCCTTGGCAAGCTGATAAAATACCGCAAGCTTTCTAAGCCTAGTGGTGGCATAGGCAACTTCATCATCGAAAGTTTTGTTGAAATGTTTGAAGTAATGCTAAGCTACATCACCAACACAATGTCGTTTTTGCGTGTGGGCGGATTTGTACTTAGTCACGCAGGCATGATGCTTGTTGTAATGGTGCTTTCTGAAAAAGCATCAGGTATAGCAAATCCCATAGTCGTTATTTTGGGCAACATCTTTGTAATGGGGCTTGAAGGACTAATCGTTGGTATTCAGGTACTTAGACTTGAGTTTTACGAGATATTTAGCCGTTTTTTCAAGGGCTCTGGCAAACAATTTAAACCCGTTGGGGTTTCTTATGATAAAGAATAAAATTTTTGGAGGCATATTATGATTTTCTTATTACCACTTGCTATCGTTGCTCTTCTCTCGCTCCCACTTTTCCCCGTATACAAAAGACGCATTACAGGTAAAAAAGCTAAGCGTGCGATTTTATTTAACCTTGGCTCATTCTTTGGCATTATGCTTCTTAGCATAATCATACCCCTTGGTGGTTTTGTAAGCGCAGAGGGCGCACAGGAGGCTGCACAAGCTGTATCTACCAGCGCAGATGGTATGAAATATATAGCCGCTGCTCTTGCAACCGGTCTTTCAGCACTTGGAGCAGGTATTGCCGTTGCTGCTGCTGCACCTGCTGCTATTGGCGCAGTAAGCGAAAACGAAAAAAGCTTTGCTAAGTCACTGATTTTTGTTGCTCTCGGTGAGGGTTGTGCAATTTACGGCTTGCTTATTTCAATCCTACTGCTATTCATGGTATAGGTTTAAAATTATGCAGTTTTTCTTAATAAGCGATAATATTGACACACTTACAGGTATGAGACTCTCAGGAATTGAGGGTGTGGTTGCGCACACAAAGGAAGAAGTTCAGCAAGCGTTAGCAAATGCTAAAGCCAACAAGGACATCGCCATTGTGCTAATCACCCACAACCTAGTCGAGCTATGCAAAAGTGAGGTTTTAACCTTTAAGTTGACTCAAAGAAGTCCGTTGATAGTAGAAGTACCGGACAGGCATAACACCAGCAATATATCTGATGCTATTGACGGATACATTAGAGAAGCTGTCGGCATCAAGCTATAAAACTATTTAAATATTCAAAGCCGGAAAGGCGGGAAACAATGAGCACAGACGGAGATAAGCTTGTTCAATTTGAAGAAGCAATTTTTGACGAAGTAGACGAGCAGATTAGGCGCATTTTAGACAGCGCAAAGCAGGATAAAGAAAAATCCCTTGAAAGACTCAATGATGAGGTTTTAGTAGCAGCATACAATGAAATCAAAACTAAAATAAAGCATATCCAAGGTGAATATGTGAGGAAAAGCTCACAGTATGAGCTTGACGGTAAGCGTGAGGTACTGCGTCATCGTGAAGAGCTATCAAACAAGCTGTTTTCTCAAATAGAAAAGCGTGTTGATGATTTTGCAGCGAGTCAGGAGTATGAAGGCTTTTTATGCAATAACCTTAAAAAAGCTCTCGAAAGCACTCAAACTAAAACAGCTATAGTATATTTAAGAGCTGAGGATATGCATTTTAGCGACAAGCTAAGTGCAGTATCCAAGCAGACACTTGAATTTAAGCCAGACAGTAGAATTTTACATGGCGGACTTATTATATATTTCCACGAGCAGAAAACTGTTTTCGACCTGTCATTTGATGCTTCAATTGAAAACGAAAAGAAGAGATTCATCGCAGCAGGGGATTTAAAGATAAGCTAAAGAATAGGTAGAACTACACTAGACTTGCACAGTTAAGCCATGTATGGAGGAATTATGAACAACTTGAACAATGTTGTATATGCGATAAACGGGCCGGTTGTCAAGGTTCGCAATACAGTTGATTTCAAAATGCTTGAGATGGTTTATGTCGGCGAAAAGCGACTAATTGGTGAGGTAATATCAATCTCAAACGATTATACAACCATTCAAGTATATGAAAGCACCACAGGACTAAAACCGGGTGAGCCTGTTTACACTACCGGCTCACCACTATGCGTTACGCTTGGGCCTGGTATTATCTCAAATATATTTGACGGAATAGAGCGCCCCCTTAAGGAATTCGAAAAGATTAGCGGTGCATTTATATCCGAGGGCAGCTCAATTCCTGCCCTTGATGATAAACGTGAATTTGAGGTAACTGCTTGTGTAAGTGTCGGCGATGCTTTACATAGTGGTCAGATTTATGCTACTTGCCCCGAAACACCTCTTATTGAGCATAGAATGATAGCCCCACCAGATATGAGTGGTGAGGTGGTATATGTTGCACCTAATGGCACTTACAAAATCAATGATGTTATCGTAAAGATAAAGACCAAAAGCGGCAAGGTGGAAGAGCTCACGATGTGCCAGCGTTGGCCTATTCGTAAGCCACGCCCATTAAGCAAACGTTTGCCAATATCACGTCCCCTTATAACAGGGCAAAGGATTGTTGACACACTGCTACCCATTGCAAAGGGAGGCACGGCTGCAATTCCTGGAGGTTTTGGTACAGGCAAAACCATGACTCAGCACCAGCTTGCAAAGTGGTGTGATGCTGATATTATCGTATATATCGGCTGTGGTGAGCGTGGCAACGAGATGACACAGGTACTTGAGGAATTTGGCGAGCTTATTGACCCTAAGTCGGGCAATAAGCTAACCGACCGCACAGTGCTCATTGCAAACACCTCAAACATGCCCGTTGCGGCTCGTGAGGCGTCAATCTATACAGGTATTACCCTTGCGGAGTACTACCGTGATATGGGCTACCATATTGCTATAATGGCGGACAGCACATCTCGCTGGGCAGAGGCACTGCGGGAAATATCTGGTCGCCTTGAGGAAATGCCTGCCGAGGAGGGATTCCCTGCATATCTGCCCTCACGACTAAGCGAGTTTTACGAGCGCGCAGGCTATGTGGAAACCCTATCCGGCAATGAAGGAAGCATTACAATAATAGGGGCTGTATCCCCTCAAGGCAGTGACTTTTCAGAGCCTGTTACTCAAAACACTAAGCGCTTTGTGCGATGTTTTTGGGCACTTGACAAGTCCCTTGCCTACGCACGCCATTATCCGGCTATCAACTGGACAACGAGCTATAGCGAGTATGTTGAAGATCTCTCATCTTACTATGATGAGCAGGTCGGTCCTGATTTCTTAGTGTGCAGGCAGAAAATCAATATTATTCTCATTGAGGAAAATAAGCTAATGGAGATTGTTAAGCTCATTGGCGCGGATGTATTGCCTGATGACCAAAAGTTGATGATTGAAATTGCCCGTGTTGTTAGGGTTGGATTTTTGCAGCAAAATGCATTTCATAAGGACGATACTTATGTCCCCCTTGAAAAGCAGCTTAAAATGATGCAAGTTATTATTCACATGCATAAAAGGTCACTTGAAGCCCTAAATAAGGGCATTACAGTCAACACAATTATCGACCTTGGACTTTTTGATAAACTCATAAAGATGAAGTACGATATTCCAAATGAGAAGCTTGAAATGTTTGAAAGCTATACTCATGAAATAGATGAGGCTTTCAAAGAGCTTTGCAAATAGATTTTGAGTGCTCATAGCACTAATTTGGAGGGAAAAATGAGCTTACAGTATGTAGGATTACATGAGATAAATGGCCCGCTGGTCGTCTTGGATAAAGTTAAAGATGTAGGCTACGATGAGATTGCAGAGATACATCTTGACGACGGAAGCGTTAGGGCAGGCAGAGTTGTTCAAATTGATGGTGAACGTGTTGTTTTGCAGGTTTTTGAGGGCACGAACGGACTTTCCCTCACTAATACCCGTACGGAATTGACAGGTAAGCCAATGGAAATACCTCTATCAACTGAAATGCTCGGTAGAGTGTTCAACGGCGCAGGCAAGCCTATTGATGGACTGGGTGAAATATACCCCGAAAAGTTCGCAGACATTAACGGAAAGCCGCTAAACCCCGTATCACGCACATACCCACGCAACTATATCCGCACAGGCATATCCTCAATTGATGCGCTTGTTACGCTTATTCGCGGTCAGAAGCTGCCCATATTTTCAGGCTCCGGACTTGCGCATAATAAGCTTGCAGTTCAAATAGTAAGGCAAGCACAGCTTGCCGATGAACAGGGGCAGGATTTTGCCGTTGTATTTGCCGCAATGGGCGTAAAAAACGACATTGCTGACTACTTCCGCCGTAGCTTTGAGGAAAGCGGCGCGTTGCAGAGGGTTGCAATGTTTATAAACACATCAAACGACCCGATTATTGAGCGTATTCTAACACCAAAATGTGCGCTAACTGCCGCTGAATACCTTGCATATGAGAAGAATATGCACATTCTTGTTATTCTAACCGATATGACTTCTTATGCGGAGGCACTGCGTGAATTTAGCTCATCAAAGGGCGAAATTCCAGGCAGAAAAGGCTTCCCGGGTTATCTATATTCCGACCTTGCATCAATGTACGAGCGTGCAGGTGTAATAAAGGGTAGCACAGGATCAGTTACCCAGATACCCATTCTGACCATGCCAAACGATGATATCACCCATCCTGTCCCCGACCTTACAGGCTATATAACCGAGGGGCAGATAGTTCTCGACCGAAACCTTGACCAAATGGGTATTTACCCTGCTATATCGGTTTTGCCATCTCTTTCAAGACTTATGAAGGACGGAATAGGCGAGGGCTATACCAGAGCTGACCATTCCGCTGTATCGAACCAGCTTTTTGCTTGCTACGCAAGGGTTCAAGACGTTCGCTCCCTTGCATCGGTAATAGGCGAGGAGGAGCTTTCTCCCATTGATAAGCTTTATATGCGTTTTGGTTTAATGTTTGAGAAGTATTTCATCAATCAAGGATTTGAGGAAAACCGTTCCATTGAAGAAACTCTTGATATGGGCTGGGGTTTGCTATCTATATTACCTATATCCGAACTTGACCGCATTGACGAGAAGCTACTAGAGCAAAAATACAACCCTGAAAATTCAGAACGTTTCGTTTAAAATAATAAATCTCAGAATAGGAGGATGCGTATATGCCGGCTGTGCAGATTTCACCAACTAAAGGTAACTTACTCAAAGCAAAGCGTTCCCTTGAGCAAGCAAAGCTTGGCTACGAGCTAATGGACCGCAAGCGCAACATCCTTATTCGTGAGCTTATGACCTTGGTAAATTCAGCAAAGTCAATTCGTGGCAAGATTGAGCAGACCTATAATGATGCATACCATGCTTTGCAAAATGCAAACATTGCACTTGGAATAGTCGATATTTACAATGTAGCAAACACAATCCCCATTGAAAAGGGCATTAGTGTCACTTATCGCAGTGTAATGGGCGTGGAAATCCCAAGCGTAACCATGCAAAGCACGGGTAAAATAAGCCCTGCCTATGGCTTTGGCAACTCAAACTCTCAGCTTGATATTGCATATATAAGCTTTAACAAGGCGAAAGATTTGACAGTTATTCTTGCTGAAATTGAGAATAGTATCTACCGACTTGCAATAGGCATAAAAAAATCTCAGAAGCGTGCAAATGCTCTAAAAAACATTATGATTCCGCAGTTTGAGAACATGGCAAAGTCTATATCGGAGTCCTTAGAGGAAAAGGATAGGGAGGAATTCTCCCGCCAAAAAGTCATTAAAGCAAGCAAAGAAAGACTCAATAAAAGTAAGGATATATAATATATGTAGCCCCGATAAAACGGGGCTACTTGCTTTATTTAAGGATACTAGCCTTGTAGTGTATCTATTATTGAGCCGACTGCCTTAATAGCTTTACCGGCACTTCTGCGTACTGTCTTGCCTTTGTTTTGCATTGCACTTGATGCCATGTAGGTTGCTGTTCCTACAGCTATGCCAGCTGCAACGCCCTTTGCTACAGATGAAACAGTTTTCTTTTTCATATAATATTTTCCTCCATTCTTTAGGCTGCAACAATAGTTTCCCCACTAAATTCAGATAAAAACAGAAATATTATGGAAGTTAAAACATTGCATATAATCAATATTTATTGTATAATAAAATATATAATTTTGAACAGGAGAAGATATATGCAAGTCGGTCAAAATAGTCAAGGAAATTTAAAGAGAGTTGCGGCGATACATGACCTATCAGGCTATGGTAGATGCTCGCTGACTGTAATTTTGCCGACGTTATCTGTTATGGGTGTACAAGTTTGCCCTGTTCCG
This sequence comes from uncultured Oscillospiraceae bacterium, assembly GCA_964560565.1. Taxonomy (GTDB): domain Bacteria; phylum Bacillota; class Clostridia; order Oscillospirales; family Ruminococcaceae; genus CAZLMF01. The sequence goes on along the minus strand of CAZLMF010000028.1, from coordinate 7,633 downwards.
ACAGCAGTTTTGTCAACCCATACAGGAGGTTTAGGCGAGGTATGTATGCGTGACCTTACTGACTATACAATTCCCACTCTTGAGCATTATAAGCAGCTTAAAATTGGTTTTGATTGTATTTACAGCGGTTTTCTCATTTCAATGGAGCAAATTGACCACTGTCTTTCGTTTTTTCAAGCTTACCCCAATGCGCTAAAGGTAGTCGACCCTGTTATGGGCGACCATGGCAAACCCTATAAAAGCTGCTCTGAAGCTTTTTGTAAGCGTATGAGCGAGCTTGTTGAAAAAGCAGATGTGATTTCACCAAACCTAACTGAAAGCTGCATGCTCTTAAATGAGAAATGCCCGATTTCGCCTATATCAGCTTCAGAGGCAAAGAGTATGCTTGTAAGGCTTAGCAAGCTAGGGCCTAAAGTTGTAGTTATCACAAGCGTTTTCCTTGCTGACGGTGCAATGTGCAACATTGGCTACGATAGTGAGCAAGGTATGTTCTGGCGAGTAAACTGCGAGCAAATCCCTGTGAATTACCCGGGCACAGGCGATATATTTGCAAGTGTGCTTGTTGGCGGCTTGATGAAGGATGAAAGTCTGCCCATTGCGATGTCAAGAGCAACCGAGTTCATCGAACTTGCAATAAAGACTACATATAGCTATGGCACAGACCCTCGTGGGGGAGTAATGCTTGAAGCTTGTCTTAGCTGGCTTACCACACATAGCACAAGGAACAACTTTACCAATTTATAATTTATAAGAATGAGGTCATGAAAATTGGCAAGCGTTAACATAGTTCTGATAGAGCCTCAGATTCCGCAGAATACAGGCAATATTGCACGCACTTGTGCGGCAACAGGAGCAAGACTTCACCTTGTAAAGCCGATGGGCTTTACAGTGGATGATAGTAAACTAAAGCGTGCAGGCTTGGATTATTGGAATCTGCTTGACATAAGCTATTATGAAGGCGTTAGCGACTTTTTTGAAAAAACCTCTGGCAAGTACTTCTACTTTACAACCAAAGGCAGGACAATCCATAGCGATCTAGCCTTTCCTGACGATTGCTATTTGCTTTTCGGCAGGGAGGATAAGGGGCTTGACGAGGAAATTCTATTTAACAATGAGGAATATTGCTTGCGAATTCCAATGATAGACGATGCACGCAGCTTAAATCTTTCAAATTCAGTTGCCATTGCGGTGTATGAGGTACTAAGGCAATGGAGTTATCCGCAGTTATCCACGCAAGGAGCGTTAACAAAATATACTTGGAGGTAAACCGCTAATGAGCAAAATCAAAATCATTACAGATTCAGCGAGCGACATTCCATACGAGCTTGAGAAGGAGCTTGGCATACAGATATTATCCTTTCCAATTGCAGTTGGCAATGAGAGTTACTTTGAACGGGTTGACTTCACAAACGAGCAGTTTTATGACATATTAGAAAACGAGCCTAATATACCCACAACAGCGCAGATTACGCAACTAAGGTTTGAGGAAACTTTTATGGAGCATTACCAAAACGGTTTTAGTGACATTATCCTTGTCACTATCAGCTCAACAGGCTCGACTACTTATGAGTCAGCGCTTATGGCAAGAAACGCTTTTTTTGCAGCAAATCCAGAAACCCAAAGTAATTTTCACATTCATGTAATTGACTCCCTTACTTATTCGCTAGGTTACGGATACCCTGTAATTGAAGCAGCTAAAAAGGCAGGTAACAACGCATGCGCTGAGGATATTGTTGCTTATCTTGAAGATTGGTTCTCCTGTGTGGAAATCTTTCTTGCGCCCTACACATTGAAATTTGCACGCAAGTCAGGCAGAATAAAAGCAGCATCAGCTTTCATGGGAGAGCTTGCGGGTTTAAGACCCATTATTCATATGATTGACGGTAAGACAAAGATACTTGAAAAGGTACGCGGCGACAAGGCTGTTGTTCCGAAGTTGGTTGATTTAGCATTCGCATCAATGGTGCCGCAGACACCCTACATGGTTGTTAGGGGCAGCCTTGACGGCTTCCCAGATGACTTAATAAAAGAAATGACAAAGAAATCCGGTGCAGAGCCTACTATGTTTGGTTATGCAGGTGCAGCGGTAACAATCAATGCAGGGCCTAGAATGGTTGCGATTGTTTTTAGGGGTAAACCAAGGCAGTCTAAGCACAACTACATATAAAACTTTCACAATTTTTACTTATATCACTTGAAAAATCGGATATATTAGTATAGAATATTGTGTGGACTGTTATTTGATTAACAAAGTCGATATAATTTCAAGGAAAAGGAGCCTTACAATGACATCATACAACAAAAAGACCATAGAGGATATTGACCTCACCGGTAAGCGTGTGCTTGCACGCTGCGATTTCAACGTGCCGCTGGAGGATGGAGTTATCACCGACGATAACCGCATCACCGAATCCCTTCGCACTATCCGCTATATTATGGATAAAGGTGCGAAGCTAATTCTTTGCTCACACCTTGGCAGACCTAAGGGCGAATTTAACACAAAGTATTCCCTTGTACCTGTTGCAAAGCGCCTATCCGAGCTACTTGGCAAGGAAGTTATAATGGCATCTGACGTTGTCGGAGATGACGCAAAGGCTAAGGCTATTGCACTTAAATCCGGAGAGGTAATGCTACTTGAAAATGTTCGCTTTCATAAGGAAGAGGAAAAGAACGATCCTGCATTTTCAAAGCAGCTTGCTGACCTAGCTGAAATATATGTAAATGACGCATTTGGTACAGCTCATAGAGCTCACGCATCCACAGCTGGTGTTGCTGCTTATTTACCTGCTGTATGCGGATACTTAATCCAGAAGGAAATTGACGTAATGGGCAAGGCGCTAAGTGACCCAAAACGCCCCTTTGTTGCTATTTTAGGTGGTGCAAAGGTTTCTGATAAAATTGGAGTTATTAACAACCTTATTGAAAAGGTTGACACACTAATCATTGGCGGTGGTATGGCATACACCTTTATGAGGGCTAAGGGTTACTCGATTGGTACCTCACTTTGTGAGGGAGATAAGATTTTTCTTGCCGGGGATTTGATGAAAAAGGCCGCAGATAGGGGCGTTTCACTTCTAATACCTGTTGACAACAAGGTCGGCGACGAGTTCAAGCCTGATTGCAACAGCATGGTTGTTGAATCCCACGCTATTCCCGATGGCTACATGGGTCTTGATATTGGGCCTAAGACTGAAAAGCTTTTTTCTGACGCTATTAAGGGCGCAGGGACTGTTGTATGGAATGGCCCGATGGGCGTTTCTGAGTGGGAGAACTTTGAGAGCGGTACACGCGCTATTGCAACTGCCGTTGCTGAAAGCGGTGCAATCTCAATTATAGGCGGAGGCGACTCTGCGGCATCTATCGAAAAGCTTGGCTTTGCTGAGAAGATGACTCATATTTCAACCGGCGGCGGCGCATCCCTTGAATTCCTTGAGGGACTTGAGTTACCCGGAATCGCATGCTTAAACGACAAGTAGAATTTCTAAGGGGCGCGGTCAAAGCCGTGCCCCTAATTCAAATACGAAAATATAAGGAGATTTATATATGAATAAAGCACTTCGTCCTGCTGTTATAGCAGGAAACTGGAAAATGAATAAAACTCGCTCAGAGGCGAACGCACTAATAAACGAGCTAAAAGATAAGGTCGCAAATGCAAGCTGTGACGTGGTTGTATGTGTGCCATTTACTAACCTCGAAACTGTACTTAATGCCGCAAAAGGCACTAATATTAAGGTTGGCGCTCAAAACTGCCACTATGAGAAGTCAGGCGCTTTCACAGGCGAAATCAGTGCTAATATGCTCGCTGAAATGGGCGTTGAATACGTTGTAATTGGACATAGTGAGCGTAGACAGTATTTCGGCGAAACTGATGTTACCGTTAATCTGCGTACAAAAGCAGCGCTTGCAGCTGGACTTACCGTTATTCTTTGCGTAGGTGAGCTACTTGACCAGCGAGAGCAGGGTATTACCGAGGAAATAGTTTCCATGCAGACTAAGATTGCGCTATCAGAAATTCCTGCAACTGATTTATCCCGCATTATCATCGCTTACGAGCCTGTATGGGCAATTGGCACAGGCAAAACTGCAACAGCAGAGCAAGCAAACGAAGTAAATGCGTCTATCCGCAAGGTTGTAGCAGGGCTATATGGCGATGCAGCCGCTAACGCAACAACCGTACAGTACGGTGGCTCTATGAATGCGGCAAATGCACAGGAGCTGCTTGCACAACCCGATGTTGATGGAGGCTTAATCGGAGGCGCATCCCTAAAGTCTGAAGACTTCTCAATTATAGTAGAAGCAGCCTCAAAGTAGGAAGTCACATAAAGGAGATAATATGAGCAACAATAAGAAACCACTTGCACTTATAATATTAGACGGATATGGATATAACCAAAACGATTACGGCAACGCCATTGCAAGCGCAAGCACGCCTACAATGGACAAGCTGCTTAAAAACTATACCAACACCCTTATCGGCGCATCTGGAATGGATGTAGGCTTGCCTCACGGTCAAATGGGCAATTCTGAGGTAGGGCATACAAATATCGGCGCAGGCAGGATTGTATATCAGGAGCTCACCCGAATAACAAAATCCATTGAAGACGGCGACTTTTTTGAAAACGATACATTGCTTGCTGCAATAGATAATTGCAAGGTCAATAATTCTGCTCTACATCTAATGGGGCTTGTTTCTAATGGGGGAGTACATAGCCATAATACCCATCTATACGCACTTGTTGAAATGGCTAAGCGTGCAGGTCTTACAAAGGTGTTTATTCACTGCTTTATGGACGGACGTGACGTCCCTCCAACCTCAGGCAAGGGCTTTGTAGCTGAGCTTGAGCAAAAGCTAAGTGAAATTGGAGTAGGTGAAATTGCTACAATTAGCGGCAGATATTACGCAATGGATAGGGACAACCGCTGGGAGCGTGTTGTGCGTGCATATAATGCAATCGTTAAAGGGGAGGGCAACCATAACAGTAACCCTATTGAAGTGTTTGATAAGTCCTATGCAAACGGCATAACAGACGAATTTATCGAGCCTACTGTATGTGCAGATGGGAAGATTGAAGCAAAGGATAGTGTGATTTTCTTTAACTTCCGACCTGACCGCGCAAGAGAAATCACAAGAACCTTTGTTGATGAGAAATTTAACGGTTTTGAGCGTGAATTTATCCCTGTTCACTTTGTCTGCATGACTAGATATGATGCCACAATGCCCAATGTTTCAGTTGCTTTTGGGCCACAATCTCTTTCCAACACCTTTGGTGAGTACATCAGCAAAAATGGATTAACCCAACTTCGCATCGCAGAAACAGAAAAATATGCCCACGTTACGTTTTTCTTCAATGGTGGTGTCGAGCTTGAATACCCAGGCGAGGACAGAGCGCTTATATCCTCACCAAAGGTAGCAACCTATGACCTAAAGCCTGAAATGAGTGCTTATGAGGTCACAGATGAGTTGCTTTCACGTATAGCTTCGGATAAATACGATGTAATTGTTCTAAACTTTGCAAACTGCGACATGGTTGGTCACACAGGCGTATTTGACGCCGCTAAAGCCGCAGTTGAGACAGTTGATATATGCCTTGGCAGGGTAGCGAATGCAATCCTTGAAAAGGATGGAGCAATGCTTATTACAGCTGACCACGGCAATGCTGATAAAATGTATGAGCCGGACGGTTCGCCCTTTACCGCCCATACCACTAACCCAGTGCGCTTAGTTGGTGTAAATATCGGTAGGGAGCTTAAAGAGGGCGGCGTGCTTGCGGATTTAGCGCCGACTATGCTTGAGCTACTAGGACTTGAAAAACCTGTTGAAATGACAGGAAAGAGCTTATTAAAGTAAGATAAAAAATTAAGGGCTTTGAGAGTAATCTCAAAGCCCGATTTTATTATATCTTTCCGTGACTTAACGCTTTAAGATAAGCGTTGATAAAGCCATCGAGCTCACCGTCCATCACAGCGTTTATGTTGCCGACTTCAAAGCCTGTGCGGTGATCTTTTGCAAGAGTATAGGGCATAAATACGTACGAGCGGATTTGCGCACCCCATGCGATTTCCTTTTGATTACCCTTTATATCGTCGATTTTCTCTAAATGCTCACGCTCTTTAATTTCAACTAGCTTCGACATAAGCATTTTCATTGCAACCTCTCGGTTTTGATGCTGACTGCGCTCGTTCTGACAGGCAACCACAATACCTGTCGGCAGATGGGTAATGCGTATTGCCGACTCGGTTTTATTGACATGCTGTCCACCTGCGCCTCCTGAGCGGTAGGTATCAACCTTCAAATCCTCCGAGCGAATTTCAATGCTTGCTTCATCTGTGATTTCAGGGGTAACCTCAACTGCCGCAAAGGACGTATGCCTGCGCCCTGAGGAATCAAAGGGGGAGATGCGCACAAGCCTGTGGACTCCTGCTTCACACTTTAAATAACCGTAGGCGTTTATACCCTCGATTAGTATTGATGCGCTTTTAAGCCCAGCCTCGTCGCCGTCAAGGTAATCAAGCAGTTTAACCTTATATCCATGTCTTTCTGCCCAGCGTGTGTACATTCTATATAGCATCTCCGCCCAATCCTGCGCCTCAGTGCCTCCTGCGCCAGGGTGAAAGCTTAAAATAGCGTTGTTAGCGTCATAATCTCCTACCAAAAGTGCCGATAAGCGCATTTCATCTAGTTGAGCTTTGAAATCGTCTGAGTCCTCGATTATTCCCTCGATTAAGTCCTCATCCTGTTCTTCTATGGCAAGGTCAATCATGGTCAGCAAATCCTCGTATTGGGCTTGCAGCTTCTTGTATCTACTGATAATGTTGTTAACTTGCTTAGTTTTTTGCAACACAGTCTGCGTATTTGCCGCATCATTCCAAAAATCCGGAGAGGATGATATTTTATCAAGTTCAGCCAGTTCCGTATTTAATTTATCAATGTTAAGTGCATCATAAAGTTCACTTAGTATTGGCTTATTATCTATAAGCTCAACCTTGAGCTCCTCCAGTTCAAGCATAAAAAATGTATTCCTTTCGATAAAAGATGATTTGTACACTCTATTATAAGCTGATTTAGCTTTTATGTAAAGATTTTTTTGAAAAGCTTTCAAAACCCTTTTAGTTATGATATAATAATTATTAAGCATTTAGAGTTATGTATAAGAACATAACTCCTACAAACTTGAAACTTAGCAACATATTCTTATTTCACCTAAAGGAGAAGTGCATGGCAAACTTTATTGGAAACAAATGTCCTGTTTGTACAGAAAGATTTACGCAAAGTGACGATATAGTTGTTTGTCCTGATTGCGGTGCTCCTCACCACAGAGCTTGCTGGAGCAATGAGGGGCATTGCGCTAATCAAGCTGCCCACGCCTCTGGCGAGGTGTGGCACCCTGAACCTGAGCCTATGAGCAGTGACCCTCTTGAAAAGCTTAAGTGCACTCGCTGCGGGACCGTCAATCCTGCACAGGGGCTCTTCTGCGAAGTTTGCGGTACTCCACTATCCGGGGAGACAAAACGTGATCCCCAGCCAAGTTACAACCCAAATATGCCTTTTCCTAATGCTATGCCTTACAACCCCTTTATCAACCCCTTAGCAGGGCTTGACGCAGAGGAGGAGATAGGCGGTGTCACGGTTAAG
>CAZLMF010000027.1:3668-19732 GCA_964560565.1 uncultured Oscillospiraceae bacterium | reverse complement strand
CTGGCAATATCGGTGCTAGTTACACTACGATATAAACCTGAGGTTTTCCACAACCTTATTTGCCCGTTTGCATCCTTGCAAAAGGTGTTCGGGCGCTTTGCGAGGCTCTCTGAAAAGGTGGATAAGGATGCATGCAACGGTTGTAAGCTGTGCGAAAAAAGCTGCCCTTCTCTTGCTGTTGTTGTTTCAGCCGAGAACAAAAAAGCTGACATAAACACAGCTCTGTGCTTTCAATGCACAAAGTGCAGTCAGTGTTGCCCAAAAAACGCCATTCACTATGGTAGCGTATAAGACCAAACACCCTAATATATTACCAAATCCTTAATCTAAACCTATAAACCACAATATACTTCTACAATTTCGCTTTCTGCCCTTGATTTTTAATCTAGGAAATAGTACAATATAAAAATGAAGTTAGGAATGTGAAAGGACAGGAATTGTATGTCTGTAAAGTATGTTTTTGTTACCGGGGGAGTTGTATCGGGGCTGGGAAAGGGCATAACTGCCGCATCTTTAGGGCGTTTGCTTAAGGCGCGCGGATACAATGTAACAATACAAAAATTTGATCCCTATTTAAATTTTGATCCGGGAACAATGTCACCATATCAACATGGTGAAGTTTTCGTAACAGATGATGGCGCCGAGACTGACCTTGACTTAGGTCATTACGAGCGCTTTATTGATGAGAATTTATCGGTAAATTCTAATATTACCACAGGAAAAATTTACTGGACGGTAATAAACAAAGAAAGACGTGGCGACTATCTGGGCGGAACAGTGCAGGTAATTCCCCATATCACCAACGAAATTAAAGACAGGGTTTATCGTGTTGCAAACGACAGGAAAACTGATGTCGTCATTACTGAAATCGGCGGCACTGTCGGCGATATTGAGTCAACCCCGTTTTTGGAGGCTATAAGGCAGGTCACAGCCGATGTCGGACGTGAAAATGTCATATACATTCACGTTACCCTTGTTCCTTATATTGCAGGGAGCAATGAGCTTAAATCAAAACCCACACAGCACTCTGTTAAGGGGTTGCTATCCTTGGGTATTCAGCCGAACATATTAGTATGTCGCTCAGAGAGGGAAATTCCTGTTGATATGCGCCAAAAAATTGCACAGTTTTGCAATGTTTGTGCTGATGATGTTATTCAAAACCTCACAGCATCCTCTTTGTATGCTGTCCCCCTTATGCTCGAAAATGAGGGCCTTGCAAAGTCAGTTTGCCGCCTGCTTGGGCTTAAAGACCACAAGCCAGACCTACGAGAGTGGAAAGCAATGGTTGACAGGCAGGCAAGCGCTGACCACTGCGTGAAAATCGGACTTGTTGGGAAATATACAGAGCTGCCTGACGCTTACCTTTCAGTAGCTGAGGCACTTCGCCACGGTGGAATTGCAAACCGTGCGGAGGTTGACATTAAGTGGATAAATTCCGAGGAACTAAACGATAGCAACGCTCGGGAGTTACTTGGCGATTGCGATGGTATCCTTGTGCCCGGTGGCTTTGGCGACCGAGGTATCGAGGGCAAGATTGACGCTGTCCACTATGCAAGGGTTAACAAGGTGCCTTATTTTGGGATATGCCTTGGTATGCAAATGGCAATGGTTGAGATTGCACGCAACTGTGCAGGGCTTGAAAATGCCGGCTCTAGCGAGTTTGGCGAGATTAAGCACCCTGTTATTGATATAATGCCTGAGCAAAAGGATGTTACTAGCAAGGGCGGCACTATGCGCTTAGGGCTATACCCCTGCAAGCTTTCAAAGGGTAGCCGTGTGCGTGAAATTTACGGCGAGGAGCTAATAAGCGAGCGTCACCGCCACCGTTATGAGTTTAACAATGCTTACCGTGGTGAGCTTGAAGGCTGCGGAGTGGTTTTGTCGGGAGTTTCACCTGACAACCGCTTAGTCGAGATTGCGGAGTATAAGGACCACCCATGGTTTGTTGGTGTTCAGTTCCATCCGGAATTTAAGTCACGTCCTAATAGACCGCATCCACTTTTTGCAAGCTTTATTAAAGCAGCTGCCGACAATAAATAACACCTATTGCCACCGCCTAAATGCGGTGGCAATTTTTCTTATATTATACTTTGATAGGAGCATACTAGCAAAAAGGTGAACAAGTTTAAGGCAAAAAAATCGTCAGTTCAACGAAGAAAATACACAATATTTAGGTTGACTTTGTAATCGTTTTCATGGTAATATTAAAATATATCTAGGTATAACTGAGTATAATCGTAAAAACTAGAGTAAAGCCATTAGTTATCCAAGGGGAAAATCAAAAGCCCCTCTATTATAAAATGCTTGCCTGCAAGGGCTAAGCTAATGAAAGGACAATGATTTATATGAAAAAAGGATTTACGCTTACCCCTAGGTTCCCAAAGATGTTGCATGGCGCAGACTATAACCCCGAGCAATGGCTATATGATCCCGAAATTTTTAAGCAAGATATTGAGCTTATGAAGCAAGCTAAGGCAAACTGCATGTCCATCGGTATGTTCTCATGGTCAATGCTTGAGCCTGAGGACGGAGTTTACGACTTTGACTGGCTTGATAAGGTAATAGATGACCTTCATGCCAACGGGATATACACTATTTTAGCCACCCCAACAGCTGCACGCCCTGTATGGATGTCGCAGAAATATCCTGAGGTTTTGCGTGTTGAGCGCAATCGTGTCCGCAACTTGCAGGGTGGACGTCACAACCACTGCTTTACCTCCCCTGTATATCGCCGCAAGACACGTGAGATGAACACTCGCCTTGCTAAGCGCTATGCAAACCACCCTGGGGTAATACTATGGCATATTTCCAACGAGCTTGGTGGCGAATGCCACTGCGACCTATGCCAAAACGCATTTCGTGAGTGGCTAAAGACTCAGTACAAGAGCCTTGAAGAGCTTAACCACGAGTGGTGGACTACATTCTGGAGCCACAAGTACACCGATTGGAGCCAGATTGAATCTCCTGCATGGCATGGCGAAACTAATGTACATGGCTTGAATTTAGCTTGGAAGCGCTTTACCACGCATCAAACCATTGACTTTTTGCGTGAGGAAACAAAGCCCCTAAGGAAGGAAAACCCCGACCTGCCCACCACAATTAACATGATGGGTTATTACGACGGTATTGACTACTCAAAATTTAAGGATGAAATAGACGTTGTTTCATGGGATAGCTACCCAGGATGGCACGCAAGTGATGATCAAGAGTGGATATCTATGGCAGAGAGCTTCTTCCATGATATAATGCGCAGTCTAAAACAGAAGCCGTTCCTGCTGATGGAATCCACACCTTCAACCACTAACTGGATACATGTCAGCCGCCTAAAGCGCCCTGGAATGCATATGCTTTCCTCTCTTAATGCGGTTGCACATGGCTCAAACAGCGTGCAGTACTTCCAGTGGAGGCAGTCAAGAGGCAGCTGTGAGAAATTCCATAGCGCAGTTGTAAGCCATAGAGGAACAAACGACACCCGTATATTTAAGGATGTTGCCTCAGTGGGCGATGCTCTTGAAAAGCTTAGTGTTATACAGGACACAGATGTAAAGGCGCAGGTTGCCATTATATGCGACACCGAGAACAAGTGGGCAATTGATGATTGCAAGGGCCCCCGCAACGCTGGAATGGGCTATTATGAGCAGATACAAACCCACTACAAGGCATTTTGGAAGCGAGGAATACCGGTAGATGGCATTGATATGGACAGCGACTTATCCAAGTACAAGCTTGTAGTTGCGCCTATGCTATATATGCTGCGTGGGGATATTGCCGCTAGACTTCGCAAGTTTGTTGAAAATGGCGGAACTCTTGTCACAACCTACTACACAGGGCTTGTCAACGAAAATGACCTATGGTACACAGGAGAAACTCCTGCACAGGGGCTGTCCGATGTACTGGGTGTTTGGTGGGAGGATATTGAGGGACTTTATGACCACCAAAAGGGCAGTGTGGTAATCACCTCCGACACCCTTAAGTCCTTAGAAAAGGGCAAGAAATTCACCACCACAAAGTTCGCTGAAATCATTCACCTAAAAACCGCAAAGGCACTTGCAGAGCATGGCAGCGAATTCTACAAGGGTGGACCTGCTGTTACACTTAATAACTTTGGCAAGGGCAAGTCATATCATATTGCCGCTAACATTGATTATGAGTTCTACTCAAGTCTATATAAGGATATCACCGCTGACATCGGCATTGAAGCGCCTTTTGGCGGCGAAGAGGAACTACCCCTTGGCTGTTCAGTAGCAGTGCGTGTGGACAATGCAGGCAAGGAGTACTACTTTGTTGAAAACTTCAACGAGGAGCCTGCAACTGTTAAAACAGGCATGACACTAAAGGATCTTGTAACAGGCGATACCTACAATAATGAAGTTGCGCTCAGCGGTTTCGATATTAAGGTTTTAACTAAGTAAAGGATGCTATTGCGTATGCGGTATATTCCGCATACGCAATAACATAATGTAATTAAATATTGCCAAATTTGCGCACATGTGATATTATTATTGGCAGACTAAGGGGCAAGAGTTGCGAAGCTGGGATTTAAAATAACATGAGCATACTAATGATAGCCCCACGAAAGGACTGGAAATATTATGCCTATTCTTTATGATGAAAGCACTCGTGTTTTCAAGCTTGATGCCAAGGATACTACCTATGCAATACATTTATCCAAAACGAGGCATTTGCTCCACCTATACTTTGGGAAAGCTGTCCCTGATGTTGATTTAGTTTATCTTCTTCGCATGGGCGATAACGAATTTGTCCCTGCAACCCATGATGCAATGGGCCCCTTTTCCTTTGACTGCACAATGCTTGAGTATCCAACAAGCGGAATAGGCGATTTCAGAGAACCCTGCCTGCAAGTTATGGACAAGGATGGAATGTCCGCCTGTGAAATCGTTTGCACTTCGCATAAAATCTATAAGGGCAAGCCAAAAATCACCGGACTCCCTGCTACATTTGCAAATTCTGACGATGACTGCACCACCCTTGAGCTTTACTGCAAGGATGAGCATCTAAATCTTGAAGTAACACTTATTTATACCGTATTCGAGCAACTTGACGTCATCACAAGGAGCGTTCGCCTTCGCAACGCAAGCAAGGACAATGTGAATATCCGCAGAGCGCTATCCACTTGCGTTGACTTTGATGGAATGGATTACGATATGCTTACCCTCCACGGCACTTGGGCACGTGAGCGCCATATACAGCGCAACCCCCTCCATTTCGGCAAGCAGGGGATTGACAGCTGCCGAGGCATGACAAGCCATGCCCACAATAACTTTGCCGCTATATGCTCTCATGATTGCACAGAGGATACTGGTGAGGTCTACGGCTTTGGGTTTGTATATTCAGGCAGCTTCTTTATATCAGCCGAGGTGAACCAATACGAGAAAACCCGTATGGTTGTGGGGCTTAACCCCTATGACTTCAACTGGCTGCTCGAGCCGAATGAGGAGTTTGAAACTCCCGAAACGGTCATGGTATATTCCGACGAGGGCTTGGGCAAGATGTCACGCACCTTCCACGATTTATACCGCAATCACCTCACAAGAGGCAAGCACAAGGATATGCGCCGCCCAATTCTCATAAACAACTGGGAGGCTACCTACTTTGACTTCGACACCGACAAGCTAATTCAAATTGCAAAGGAAGCCTCAGGGCTTGGCATTGAAATGCTTGTAATGGACGATGGTTGGTTTGGCAAGCGCAGTGATGACCGCTCAAGCCTTGGCGATTGGATAGTAAATGAAGATAAAATCAAGGGCGGACTAAAATACCTAGTTGACGAGGTCAACAAATGCGGACTAAAGTTTGGTATTTGGTTCGAGCCAGAGATGATTTCCCCCGATTCCGACTTATATCGTGCGCACCCCGATTGGGCAATCCATGTCAAGGGACGTGTTGGCACACAGGCACGCAGTCAACTTGTGCTTGACTTCTCACGCAAGGATGTCCGTGACTATATTTACGGGCAAATGCATGATATTCTCTCAAGTGCAAATATTGAATATGTAAAGTGGGACTGCAACCGCCAGATAAGTGAGCTTGGCAATGAAGTATTGCCTGCAAGCCGTCAGCGTGAGATATGGCACCGCTACAACCTTGGTGTATACGAGGTTATGGAGCGTTTACTCACCGATTTCCCCGACCTACTGCTTGAAAACTGTGCAGGAGGAGGAGGGCGATATGACGCAGGAATGCTTTACTACTCACCTCAAATTTGGACAAGTGATGATGCAGACCCTATTGAACGCTTAAAGATTCAGTACGGCACTTCAATGTGCTACCCATGCTCAAGCATGGGCGCTCATGTAGCTGATAGCCCCAACCACATAGTAGGCAGGCATACCCCCTTTAAAACCAGAGGGGATGTTGCAATGGTGGGTACCTTTGGCTATGAGCTTGATGTTACTAGAATTTCGCAAGAGGACAAGGACACAATTAAAGAGCAAATTGCTCAGTTTAACAAATATAACCCCCTTGTAAGAACGGGAGATCACTACCGCATAGGCAACCCGTTCAAATCCACCCGTTTTGACGCATGGATGTTTGTGGCAAAGGACAAGTCCGAGGCACTCCTTGAGTATGTGCAGATACTAAAGAGCCCTGCCCAATTCACTCAAAGGCTAAAGCTAAGAGGACTTGATGCTAACGCATTCTATCGTGACGAGGCAACAGGCAAGGTTTACTCCGCAAAAGCACTAATGAACGCAGGATACCTTATTCCTTCACTGTGGGGCGATTTTCACAGCTTCACAGCACATTTTACAAAGCTTTAAAATTAGAAAGGATTGATTATAAGAATGGAGAAAATCCCATTTCGCAACCCGTCACTTTCCCTTGAAGAGCGTGTAAAAGACCTAATCGGCAGATTGACACTTGAGGAAAAGCTTTCGCTTTTGCCTACAAGAATGGCTGCTATTGAGCGTCTTGGCATAGTAGCATGGGACGTCGGCGCAGAGGCTGCTCACGGCGTTGTAAAGCACGAGCAGGGCATAAACGCCACCGTTTTCCCTCAGACAATAGGCTTCTCATCCACATGGAACAAGGAGCTTTTAACTAAAATCGGCGATGCAGTCGGCAAAGAGGCTCGCATAATATGGAGCAAGGACAAGACCACAGGTCTTATGATATGGTCACCCACAGTTGACCTTGAGCGTGACCCACGTTGGGGACGCACTGAGGAGGCTTACGGTGAGGATCCTCATCTTGCAGGGGAGCTTTCCACCGCATACTGCACAGGTATGCGTGGGGATGACGAGTTTTACCTGCGTGTTATCCCGACACTAAAGCATTTCTACGCTAACAACAACGAGTTTGAGCGTGCTTTCTGCAACTGCACAATCCCACCCCGTGAGAAGTACGAGTATTACCTAAAGGCTTTTGAGCCTGCAATAAAGCGTAAAGCGGCACTTTCAATGATGACCGCTTACAACTCCATCAACGGCACACCTGCAATCCTAAACCCCGATGTAAACAACATTGCTAAGGGCGAATGGGGCATGATGTTCACCGTAAGTGATGGCACAGACTTCTCGCAGACCGTTGAGGCGCATAAGTACGTTGATGACCATGCAATATCACTTGCACTTACACTAAATGCAGGAATGAACTCCTTCAACGATCCCGAGGACATGGTAATTGCTGCTGCAAAGCGCGCACTTGAGCTTGAAATGATTGAAGTTGCTGATGTTGATGAGGCATTGACGGGAATATTCACAGCACGCTTCCGCCTGGGTGAGTTTGACCCCGATGAAATCAATCCTTATGCAAATTATGACGATGCACTGCTTTGCAGCGAGGAGCATGCTAAGCTATCATTACAATGTGCTAAGGAAAGCATCGTAATGCTTAAAAACGATAATATCCTGCCTCTAAAGAAGGGCTCAAAGGTTGCTGTAATAGGGCCTTTGGCTGACGAGAACTTCAAGGACTGGTACACAGGACTTGCGCCCTATAATATTTCCCCACTTGCAGGCATAACTGCCGTAAATGGCGCAGAGAAAACCACTCACACCACAGGCAACGATATTGTTGCGTTTAAGTCACGCAGCACAGGAGGCATTGTGGGCTTTAGCGAGGACAATGCTGACCTTACCGATAAGCACAAGACTATCGGCGATTACAGCAAGTTCGAGCTTTGCGACTGGGGCTGGGACTCAAAAACTCTACGCAGTGTTAAAACTCGCAAGTATGTTACCACCCAAAATGGCAAAATGGAATGTAATGCAGACGCTATCTGGGGCTGGTTTGTAATGCAGACATTGGGAATTGAGCCTAAGGACGGCGGATATTACTTTAGCAACTGGTGGAAGAACCAAGCTAAGGTTGTAGACGGCGAGTTAAAGCTTGTGCCTGCTGGATATGTGGATAATGACCGCATATTTGACATGGAAATTGTGTCAAGTGGATGTGAAACTGCTGCAAACGCAGCTGCAAATGCTGATTATGCTATCGTTGTATTGGGCAATAGCCCTGTTGTTAATGCGAAGGAAGATTTTGACCGCCAGGATATAATCCTCCCTCCTGCACAAGAAGAGCTTATCAAGGCAGTTTATGCCGCAAACCCGAATACCATCGTGGTTATGACAGCAAGCTACCCCTTTGCGTGCAACTGGGCGCAGGAAAATGTTCCTGCAATCCTTTTTAGCTCCCACTCAGGGCAGGAGCTAGGCAGCGCACTTGCAAGCGTTATCTTTGGAGAAACCTCCCCCTCGGGCAGGACTTCTATGACTTGGTACAAGGACCAAACTCAGCTTCCCAACATTCAGCAATACGATATTATCAAGAATAACGTCACATATATGTACCTTGACAGCGAAGTTTTGTATCCCTTTGGACATGGGCTTTCTTACGCTGAATTTAAGTATAGTGACCTAAAGCTATCCCTTGATAAGGATATCTGCACTGCAACTGTAAATGTCACCAACACAAGCAAAATAGACGCGATGGAAGTAGTCGAGCTTTACGTTGCAAAGAATGGCAGCAAGATTAAGCGTGCAAGGCGCCAGTTAAAGGCGTTTGATAAGGTAATGATACCAGCAGGGGAAACTGTCACAGTTACACTGCCTGTTGAGATTGATGAGCTTCGTATATGGGATGTTCGCAGAAGTCGTTATGTACTTGAGAATGGCGAGTATGCATTCGAGATTTGCAAGAATGCATATGAGGTTATCCTATCTCAGGTAATTGACCTCAAGGGCGAGGAAATTGCGGATAGAGTCCTTTCAAAGGGCACAATCCTTGCAATGAACTGCGATGATTATGATGCACTTGTGCTTGATGAATGCAGCGAGGGCGGAGTGGCTGTATCCCAGTGCAAGGCTAGCCTTTCCTACAACGACTGCGTATTTGATGGGCAGACTAAGCTGCGTATACGCTGTGCAAACGCTAAAACCACTGGTACAATCATTGTCAAGGCAGACGGCGAGGTTATAGGTGAGTGCAAGGTAGCACCCACAAACGGCTGGCAGATATGGGAGGATTCCTTCTGCGAAATCAAGCCTATCACGGGCAAGAAGAATGTAACCTTCGAGTGCAGCTACTGGGGCATTAGCATAAAGGAATTTGAATTTCTGGTTAAGTAAAAAGCTTTTGAACTAAGTATATAACATGTAAAAAACCACCCAACATGGGTGGTTTTTTGTTATTAAGCAAAGTTTTAAGTAAATAATCTTGACCGTTAAACTAATTTTTGTTTATATCATCTAAATTACTATGTAGAATATAAGTCACTTTGTTAATTGACAGTTAAATTGTTTTTTGTTATTATGATGGTGGAGTAACTATGAATTTTGTGCAGTGATGAAATAAAATTGTGCAAAGTGCATAAGTGATATGAAGGAGGATGGCTATGAATAAATTAAGTAAACTTACCCGTGGCTTTGCCGCACTTATTCTTGTGGGTGCAATAGCACTTACCGCTTGCGATGGCAATGCACAAAGCCAAGCATCAGTTGACGAATCGACCGAGCAGGTCATGAGCAGTAAAGCGGATGAACTTTCAAGTCTTATTGATGGCGGCGTTACCGAGCTTGAAAACAAAGAAATTATATGGCTTGCATGGTGGAAACTTGAAGTTGGGACACCTGAAGTTGACGCATTTGTTTCCATGTACGGTGGTACTGTTAAAAACCGCTCAACCACATGGGAAAACCGCTACACAGATCTTGCGAACCAAATTATCAGTGAGGATTCACCCGACATTTTCCCCTTTGAGGCAGGCAACTTCCCAAGTGGTGTAATCAACAATATGTACCAACCAATTGATGACTACATTGACCTTGATTCCGACCTATGGGCAAGCTCAAGAGAAATGCTCGACGGATATATGTGGGGAGATAAGCATTATGTTGCCACAGCTTATATTGCACCTGATTCCCTGCTGATTTACAATAAAAAAACCATAGACGAAAACGGACTTGACGACCCCCATGAGCTATTCCTCTCAGGTGACTGGACATGGGATAAAATGATTGACATGATGAAGGAATTCACTTCCTTAGACGATACATATAATGGCATAAACGACTATAAGGTTATAGTTCCATCTGTCGTTTGCACGACAGGCATTCCTACTATTGGGATTGAGAATGGCCAGCTTGTAAACAACCTTCGCTCAAAAGAGGTTGAGCGTGGGCAGAACTTCCTGCTTGATATTAGCAAGGACGGACTTAACATTTCAGACGGCGACCACGCCGCTGACATTGGCGCAGGAAGCTTACTTTTCTATGTAGGCCAGTATTGGGGTGATGTGAAGGATACATTCAGTCCGACTACAAAGCAAAACATTGCAGAGGATGTATGGTATGTTCCATTCCCAAGAGATCCTGATGCTGATAAGTACTTCCAACTATACACTGTTGATGCTCATGTTTTAGTTGAAGGCGCACCTAACCCCGAGGGCTTTGCAGCGTGGATTACCTGCCGCAGACTTGTTAAAATTGACGAGGATTTAACTCGTATGGACGCTGAGATGTGCCTAAACAAGTTCAATCTTCCTTTGGACAGCTACTACTACTTTATGGAGCTTTGCCAGCCTGAAAAGTTTGGCATTACTCCTATTGCAGACTACACAAGTGGCGCAGAGCTTGGAAGAAAATCCACCAATGCTTTAAATTACAGCGCATTCCGTGATGGTTTAACATGGGCTGAAACCCGTGAGGCTTACTATGCAGAGGTGCAGGCAAAGGTTGACGAGCTCAACGCAAAGTAAATTTAAGACAAATACAAAATCGTTGAATCCCCCAAAAATGAGGGGGATTTAACGTCATTATCAGCAGATAAAATGAGGAGGATTTCTATGAGCAAATCAGGCAGATTTATCCGTAGCTTTGCTGCACTTATTCTTGTGGGTGCAATGGCGCTTACCGCTTGCGATGGCAATGCACAAAGCCAAGCATCAGTTGACGAATCGACCGAGCAGGTCATGAGCAGTAAAGCAGATGAGCTTTCAAGTCTTATTGACGGCGGCGTTACAGAGCTTGAAAACAAAGAAATTATATGGCTTGCATGGTGGACACTTGACGTTGGCACTCCTGAGGTTGACGCATTTATGTCAATGTACGGCGGCACTATTAAAAACCGCTCCACCACATGGGATAACCGCTACACAGACCTTGCAAACCAAATTATCAGCGAAGATTCCCCTGATATTTTCCCTTTTGAAACAGCAAACTTCCCAAGCGGCATAATCAACAATATGTACCAGCCTATTGATGATTATATCGACCTTGATTCCGACCTATGGGCAAGCTCAAGGGAAATGCTCGACGGCTATATGTGGGGAGGCAAGCACTATATTGCCACTGCCTACATTGCTCCCGATTCGCTCCTAATCTACAATAAAAAGACCATTGAAGAAAACGGACTTGATGACCCACAGGATTTATTTGATGAAGGTAACTGGACATGGGAAACAATGTATGACCTTATGGATGAATATACAGCCCTTGACGATACCTACAACGGTATAAATGACTTCAAAATCATAGTGCCTTCAACGGTTTGCACAACAGGCGTTCCCACCATAGGTATTGATGATGGACAGCTTGTCAACAACCTTCGCACGAAAGAAGTTGAGCGCGCACAAAACTTCCTGCTTGATATTAGCAAAAACGGGCTTAACATTTCTGATGGCGACCACGCTTCTGATATTGCCGCAGGCACTCTGCTATTTTATATTGGCGGCTTCTGGGGCGACATAATGGGAACATTTACTCCTAAAACTATTGAAAACCTAGCAGAGGATGTATGGTTTGTTCCTTTCCCAAGGGATCCAAAAGCAGATGAGTATTTCAACCTATACACCGTAGATGCCCACATTTTGGTTGAAGGTGCGCCTAACCCAGAGGGCTTTGCAGCATGGATTACCTGCCGCAGACTTGTTAAAATTGATGAGGATTTGACTCGTATGGACGCTGAGATGTGCTTAAGCAAGTACAATCTCCCCCTAGAGCATTACTACCACTTCATGAAGTATTGGGACCCTGCAAGCCTTGGGATGACACCTATTGCCGACTACACAAATGGAGCAGAGCTTGGCAGAAAGGCAACCAATGCACTTAACTACGATTCATTCCGTGACGGAATCACATGGGCTGAAACCCGTGAGGCTTATTACGCAGCTGTACAGGAAAAAGTTGACGAGATGAATGCAGGCAAATAGACCGGTAGTAACTATAAAGTTTTAAGGAGGAAAAGCATGAGAAAGATAAGCAAACTAACAAGCGCGCTGCTTGCTGTATCAATCTTTGCATCAATGGCTTTAACAGCTTGTGATGGAGGAGGGCAAAAGGCATCCGTTGATGAGTCAACACAAGAGGTATTAAGCAGCAAGGCTGACGAATTATCGAGCCTTATAGACGGCGGAGTTACCGAGCTTGAAAACAAGGAACTGATATTCCTTTCATGGTGGAACCTTGAAGTGGGCACACCTGAGGTTGACGCATTCGTTGATATGTATGACGGATATATAACCAACCGTCCAACCACATGGGATAACCGCTACACAGACCTTGCAAACCAAATTTTGTCTGAAAACTCACCCGACCTATTCCCTTTTGAAACGGGTAACTTCCCCAATGGCGTAATCCAAAATATGTACCAGCCAATTGATGATTATATCGACCTTAATTCCGACCTTTGGGCAGGAGCAAAGGAAATGATAGACGCATATAGCTGGAGAGGCGACCACTATGTCGCTACTGCATATATAGCACCTGATGCACTACTCATTTACAATAAAACCACCATTGAGGAAAATGGACTTGAAGACCCTTATGATTTGTTCCTAACAGGTAAATGGACATGGGACGCAATGATTGATATGATGAAGGAATATACTGCCCTTGATGACACCTATAATGGTATAAATGATTACAAGGTTGTTGTTCCCTCTGTTGTATGTACAACCGGTGTTCCCACCATTGGCATAGACAACGGTCAGCTTATTAACAACCTTCGCTCTAAGGAGGTCGAGCGCGGACAGAACTTCCTGCTTGACATTAGCAAGGATGGGCTTAACATTTCCGACGGCGACCATGCTGAGGATTTAGCTGCCGGTTCATTGCTATTCTACGTAGGCGGCTTCTGGGGCGATGTTAAGGATGGATTCTGCCCTACTACCAAGCAAGATATGGCTGATGAAGTTTGGTTTGTTCCCTTCCCAAGGGACCCTGACGCAGATGCATACTATCATCAGTACACAGTCGACGGCGATATTCTAGTCCAAGGCGCACCAAACCCAGAGGGATACACAGCGTGGATTACCTGCCGCAGACTAGTAAAGATAGATGAGGATTTGACTCGCATGGACGCTGAAATGTGTTTGAACAAGAACAATCTTCCTCTTGAGCTTTACTACTACTTCACCGAGTTTTGGGAGCCTGCAAATCATGGCTTAACCCCTGTCGCTGACTTCACAGGAGGCGCTGAGCTTGGCAGAAAGGCAACCAATGCACTTAACTACGATTCATTCCGTGATGGTATAACATGGGCTGAAACTCGTGAAGCATACTTCAATGCTGTTCAGGCAAAGGTTGACGAAATAAACGCTAAGTAAAGACGTAAGAATGTAAAAACTCTAAACTAGCATAAAATAAAGGCTGCGTATTAAACGCAGCCTTTAGCTATTTATAAATTTTAAGTATTAGCATCAATGGGTATTTCCTTTGTTGCAACAATGGTTATCCAACACTCATCAATTTCGTCATACCATGATTTATACTTATTCAAGAGCCTTTTTTTCTCGCCTGAGCTTGTAATTATTATACATTCAAGGTTGCCTGTAGGCTGTAAAGGAGCTTGATTTTTTGGGAATCGAGTTATTATTTCCTGTATATCATCGGGCTGTATTACTTTAGCCCAATTTTCAGGCTGTAAAAGGAACTCCCTTGAATAGCCTGAAAGATTAATCCAATGGTCTGAAAAGTATATACTCTCGCCCCTAAACTCAAGGATACAATCGTCAATTAGCTCAAGCAATGCAATATGCAGGCGGTTTTTCTCGCTAATACGCTTTTGACCAAAGAGCAGTTTGTCACGCTGATGGCGCATGACTTCCTCGGATACCGATAAATCCTTGTTCATGCATTCAAGCTTTTCGACGGTTTCTTTAAGCTTTTTGTAGTTTACGTTCATCTCGTGCCTATAGCAGTCCATTTTGCGTGTTGCGCTATGGATAAGCAGATATAATAGCAGTGCAGTAAGAACAACATATGCCCAACCTTTAATAATGCTTATCTTGGTAATAGATTCGGCATCGGTGAAGAAAAGCTTAACTACCGAATCAGAGGAGACTATCCATAGTGCGCCCGCAAGCAGATAGGCACCGACAATATAGGCTTCGGTCTTTCTCCAATTTCCCTCTACTCCAAAGGTAAACCTGTCGCTAAAAAATTTTGTTAAAGCATTACCATGAGTAGTGGATTTTTCTTTTTTATTATGCTTAGCCATGAGTCAGACCTCCTTTTAGTCGGTATACGAATTACATTAAAAACCATACATGATACGACAAATGGACTATCAAATTCTCTGATTAGCACTGTTTACAAGTCAATAATAACATATTAATTTATGAATTTCAATATAATTTAAGCAAATTCAACATTAATCTTCAAGTTTGGTAATAGTCACAGAAAAATTATGGTTATATTATGAGCTTTGTGGTGCAAGATAATTTGACAACACAAAAGCTAGATGGTAAGATTTTAACATGCAAATCAACAATATAAAAGCGTTAGATTGGAGCGAAAACAGTGGAGCTTAGAAATCGTGAAATGTTTACAATATCTGCACTGGAGCTTGCGCCCATGCTTGTGGGGAAGCTTCTATGCCGCCGCCTAGATAGCGGCGAGGTGTTGCGACTTCGCATCACTGAAACAGAATGTTATATGAGCGAGGAGGACAAGGCTTGCCACGCTCATAAAGGGCGCACAAAGCGCACCGAGATTTTATACGATAAAGGCGGCATGGCTTATGTCTACCTCATATATGGAATGCATTGGCTTATGAATGTTGTCGCAGGGGAGGAGGATTTCCCGCAAGCGGTGCTAATTCGCTGCTGTGAGGGCAAAAACGGCCCCGGCAAGCTCACTAAGGCCATGCAAATCGATGGCAGCTTCAACAAAGAAGACTTGACCACATCGCAGCGAATATGGTTGGAGGATGATGGGTATTCCGCAAACCTGAAAACAGCTCCAAGGGTGGGGATTGACTATGCAGGTGAGTATTGGCGCGCAATAGAGTGGCGCTTTATTGATAATGACAAATAAAAAAAGGGCTTTTAAAAGCCCTTTTTTTCTTGCTTAAAAGTTATTATAAGCTTAAATCACACCTTGTGCAAGCATTGCATCGGAAACCCTCAAAAGTCCTGCCACATTCGCCCCAAGAACGTAGTTGTTTTCCTGCCCAAACTTTCTGGCTGTCTCATCAACAGCTGTGAAAATATTTTTCATGATTTCTTGAAGCTTTGCATCTACTTCCTCAAAAGTCCAGCTTAGTCGTATGCTATTTTGCACCATCTCAAGACCCGAGGTTGCAACACCGCCTGCATTTGCCGC
>CAZLMF010000027.1:0-3568 GCA_964560565.1 uncultured Oscillospiraceae bacterium | reverse complement strand
TTTGCCGCCTCAAAATCAAGCTCGTTTTGCGTTGCGCAGGGGAGCGCAATATCGCATGAAATAGCCCATATACCCTGTAAATTAGGAGTAAAGTTTGCATTTGTGTGAATGGAGGCATACTCGCTAATGCACTTGTGCTCCACTTCCTTTAACTGCTTTACAGTGTCAAGATTAATTCCCTCGCTATCGTGGACATAGCCACTCGAGTCGCTTAGAGCGACTACTTTGCCACCAAGCTGCATAACCTTTTCAGCCGCATAAATCGCAACATTCCCCGAGCCTGAAATGGTCACTGTCTTACCCTTAAAGGAGTCGCCTTTGGATTTTAGCACCTCATTTACAAAGTAGCATAGCCCATAGCCGGTAGCTTCTGTGCGTGCAAAACTGCCTCCGAAGTTCAACCCCTTGCCCGTCAACACACCTGTGAACTCGTTGCAGATTTTCTTGTACATGCCATACATATAACCAATTTCCCTGCCACCAACGCCAATATCCCCAGCAGGGACATCCGTGTCGGCGCCTATATGCCTGTAAAGTTCCCTCATAAAGCTTTGGCAGAAAGCCATAACTTCATTATCCGATTTGCCCTTAGGGTCGAAGTCGCTTCCGCCCTTGCCGCCTCCCATAGAAAGCCCTGTCAGGGAGTTTTTTAAAATCTGCTCAAAGCCCAAAAACTTGATTATACCAAGGTTGACAGAGGGATGAAAACGCAATCCCCCCTTGTAGGGGCCAATTGCACTGTTAAACTGCACTCTAAACCCACGATTTACCATTACTTCTCCTTGGTCATTCACCCAAGGAACTCTAAACATTATAACACGCTCAGGCTTAACAAGTCGTTCGAGAACACGTTTTTCTATAAGCTCCGGATGGGAATCCAGTATAAACTCCACAGATTGAAAGAACTCATGCACAGCTTGATGAAATTCCGACTCTGATGGATTTTTTCTAATCACCGTCTGCATTAAGCTATCGAGATGTGCGTTTTTTAAAGTCATTTTTCCAACCACCTTTCGAGTATTGTTCTACAGGCAAGAATGAAACATATAATCCGCTAATGCAGGACTACACATCCAATCTTGCATTTGCTCCTGTGCTAACATCGCCATAAACGTTTATTTATCGATAATTTATTATATAACGACATAGGTAGTTATGCAAGAAAAGATATTTTACCAATCATATAAATAGCAAGTTATATAAATGGTTACATTAAAAGACTTCTTATTTTAGTGATATTTTATCTCTTTTTACCCACCTCGCAGGAAGGATTATACCGACTTGGTTAGCGCACACCAATTAATGCCGCACACGAAATCAAACGCTTGCAGATAAAACAAAAGCGCTGAACCTAATTAGGTTCAGCGCTTTGATTTGGTGCCGGTGATCGGGGTCGAACCGATACGGTATCTCTACCACTGGATTTTGAGTCCAGCACGTCTGCCTATTCCATCACACCGGCGTGTATTTACTGCTAATATATTTTATCACAATGCAGTCATACAAGTCAAGAAGTTTCTGAAAGTTTCAGCAAATACCATATCCGCCCACCTAAAAGGGAACTTGCAAAGCAAGCACCTTTTTAGGTTATCCCCCCAAGCAAAATGCCAACGCACATTGCCGCAAGGGCAGAAATAAGCGCACTTACAAGGGTTTCCCAGCGCTTTACAGGCAACTGCGAAATCCTTGCCATTGACTCCTTTAGCTCCGCAAGTGTCACAAGCATGCTTGAAAGCTTCTCATCAACGCAAGCCTGCGCTATTGCTCCCTCACCTACACGCTGTGAAAGTCGCTCAACCTCACGCTCGACTCTGTCAATCCTCAACAAAACAGCTTCCATTACTTAGTTACCCCCATATAGTAGTCGTCATAGCAGCAAAGGGTGGTGCGAATGCCGCTACTATTGCCTATTATCTTAACCGATGAAATTTTAGCGTCATCAAGCCTGAAATCACCGATAGCTTCGCTCATTTTTACCCTATCATAGACTTGCTCCCCACTGTATCCGAGGTAGGTCACATAGCTTGCCTTAATGCCCCTTGCGGAATAATCAAGCCTATGCTTGAGTCCCGTTTGAACACTTGCAAGCCATGCCTGATCCCAGCCGATATGCCTGCGCCTTGTAATGCCATAATTTGAAATTGCGCTTGAACTTGCGCAGTACACATCATATTCGCCGTTTGTATCCCTCATATGGACATTACTAATGGCATCTTCCACATTTACACCCTTTGCAGTACTTACTACTTTTGAGGAAGGAAGAACAACCTCCACATAAGGGGTATGAAGCGAAAAGCGCACTTGATTTTGAGCAGTAACATAGGGCAACACACCCCAAAGTTTAAGGCAAAGCTGAACATAGCAGTCCCACACAGTGGCGTTATCTTTGACAACGATATAGTTTATCGCAGCATTAGACGCTTCAACACTTACCCCACTAAATTCTACAAGGTTACTGTGAATTTTACTCATGGTCATAGAAGTATACATAGCAGGCTTAACGTGGTTTTGCTCAAGTAGTGCTGAAAAAGGTCTGCTCCTGAGCACAAAAAATAAGCCCTTACTATTGCGCTCATAGGTGGCACTGCAAATAAAACCTCGTTGTACTATCACCCCATTTATTGCAATAGTCACAGATGCAATATCCGTCACAACTTCACTTGCATAGAACTTGCCGTAAAAATCCGATGAGGGGGAATACCGCTGTGTAAAAAAGCTAAACCCTACGCATTTATCAAATACATAGGTATTGCCTGAAAAGTCCTTTATAGTAGCAACTGCCGACATATTCCCACCCCCTAAACCTCCGTTTCTTCATAGAAAACAAGCTCGTACTTGTCCTCTTTGCCAAGCTCTTGCACAATGACATAATCCGCAAAACTTGCATTTATCGCCGTGAAACCTGTAATTTCAAGCTCCCCTGCGCCGCCGTTATCATAAACGTCATCAAGATACTCACTTATGTACTCCCTATCCTCAGATGAGGCTGTACCGCTTAGAACAATTCTAGCAGGTCGCTTGCCGTTACCGCCTTGATAAATCCCGTGAGTCACAGTTTCGACTAAATGCTGTACTTTGTCCTTTTCTCTGCGGACACCCGTTATCATAATAGGCAGGTACTCACCCAAAAACGCAACTTCAAGCAATGCGTTTATCTGCATTAGCTCCATACTTTTGTAGATTAGTTTTCCGCCGACATCAACGCTTTTGATGCTTTTAACCAAATAATTATCCCCATTATGAGAGACGACATCGAACATAGAAATATTGCCAAAAGCTGAAGCTTTGCAAATCAGTATATACACTGCATTTTTAGCTTGCGCAAAAATGCAAGGGTACTCTCTGCCAAAGTAACTTACCTTGCTCCCGTATCTATCAATTAACCTGTCTATGCCCCGCACATTATACATTGCCCACCCCCGAGAAAACGAAGTCTGTATCTGTCAGAATATCGCTTGCCTTTGCAAATAGCTCATCACATATTGCTCTTGCCCCATCGACAAGCCTTTGAGGTGCGCCTGTGATGACCACACTCCCTGCTTGTATCGAGGTCGCACCCTCCTGCGAG
>CAZLMF010000026.1:0-19790 GCA_964560565.1 uncultured Oscillospiraceae bacterium | reverse complement strand
TGCACTCTCCACAAGTGCATTGGCAGTTGGAGAACCATATTTCTTTAGCAAGTCACGCTCAAGAGAGCCTGAATTGACACCAATGCGAATTGGTACGCCCTTTGCTGCACATGTAGCCGCAACCTTTGCGACCTTTTCCTTATCACCTATATTACCGGGGTTTATACGGATTTTATCCACACCTGCCTCAATTGCTTCAAGGGCAAGCTTATAGTCAAAATGAATATCTGCCACTAAAGGCATTTTCACAGCTTTCTTAATAGCGGGAATGAGAGCAATTGCTTTCATATCGGGGATTGCCGCTCGTATAATATTACAGCCTGCTTCCTCTAGTGCTTTAGCCTGCGCAACATTTGCTGATATTTCGTGAGCAGGGCAATTAAGCATGGATTGAATGTAAATGTTGCCGTCTCCAAGGGTAATATCCCCCACCCTTACAAGCTTCACCATCCTACTCATGAGTTTGCATTTGATATTAGCATACCAATATCTTTGACGCTAATAATGATAATGAGCAAAATAAGCAGAGCAAAGCCAATGAAATGGACATAACCTTCATGCTCAGGCTTAATGGGCTTTCGCCTTATAGCTTCGATTATTAGGAATATCAATCTTCCTCCATCGAGAGCAGGGATTGGTAGGAGGTTAAATATACCCACATTGATTGTTATAAAGGAAATTAGCATTAGCAACGTATTTATTCCCATGGATGACGCTTGCCCAATTGCGTTGACGACTCCCACAGGGCCGGATAAATCATTAATACCGTATTTACCTGTAATTAAATCACCGAGGGAGATCCATATTAGGCGTGCAGTTGAAGCTGTTTCCTTGAATGATTGACCAATAACATTAAAAAAAGTTTTTTCCGTGGAGTAAACTGAAAAGTCAATATTGATTGACTGCGAGTTATCTGCCTTTTTCTCTATTGCAAAATGCACGTCATTAAGGGTTACTTTTTCTCCGTCGCGTAAAACCTGCATATCAACTAATCCGTCCTTGTCACTGACTAGCTGATAAACTATATCGTAGTCAACAAAGATGTTCATTCCATTTACCTTGAGGATTTTATCGTCTACTTTCAGTCCACTTTGAGCACTGGTTGCGTTTTCTTCAAACTGCTTAATGGTTGTGGATACTATATTGCCGCCGGTTGAAGTTTGCAGCATAACTACAAGAAAACCCAAAGCTATGTTCATTACTGCACCTGCACAGGTAACCAGCATACGCTGGTACACAGGCTTGTTACAAAACGCACGCTCATCATCGCTTGAGACATCCTCCCCCTCCATATTGCAATAACCACCTATGGGGAAAAGGCGCAGTGAATACTGAGTTTCCTTGCCCTTCCACTTAATAAGCGCAGGACCCATGCCTATGGCAAATTCCTTTACATATATACCACAAAGCTTAGCCACCACAAAGTGACCAAGCTCATGAACTGTTATGATTACACAAAATACTATAATTGCAATTAAAATTTCCATATGCCTACCCCAGCTTTCCTAATATGTACTCTCTTGCTAAATTATCTGCATACAGCACATCGGATATGCTGTTTATGGTTTGGTTTTTCAGCTCGCAAACAGCTTGACTTACAAGCTCACCTATTTGATGAAATTTAAGCTTACCAGATAAAAAAAGTTCAACTGCTTGTTCATTTGCGCCGCTTACCATGCAGGGCATTGCACCGCCAAATTCTGCTGCCTTTATTGCAGCTGATAAGCATGGGAAGCTGTCGTAGTCGGGTTTATTAAAGGTGAGTGCCCCTATATCCGTGAGGGAAAGCCTTTTCGTCGGGCATGGAAACCTATCCGGATAAGTGATTGCATACTGAATTGGTATGCGCATATCGGGCATACCAAGCTGACCGATAACAGAATAATCGTTATACTCGACAAGGGAATGGATTATACTTTGCCTGTGTATTACAATATCAATTTCCGATACGCTTAAATCAAATAACCACATGGCTTCAATTAGCTCAAGCCCTTTATTCATTAAGGTTGCACTGTCTACAGTAATTTTACCGCCCATGTCCCAATTAGGGTGAGCAAGCACTTGACTTTCGGTAACGTCTTTTAGCTGTTTTGAATTGTAGCCAAAGAATGGACCGCCTGAGCAGGTAAGTATAATCTTACTTAGCTGTGAACGCTTATTACCCTGTAAGCATTGGAATATTGCGCTATGCTCGCTATCCACAGGGATAACCGTTACGTTAGCTTTTTTTGCCTCCTGCATTACAAGAGTGCCTCCTGCCACAAGGCTTTCCTTGTTGGCAAGTGCAAGCTGTTTTTTAGCTGACAGTGCCGCAAGTGTAGGCTCAAGACCTGCAATGCCTACAATAGCGTTAAGCACAATGTCTGCGTCATTTTCCCCAGCAAGCTCCGCTATTGCAGTCTTGCCCGATGTGACTTTAATATTCGTATCTGCCAAGCTTTGTTTAAGATTAGCGTATAAGCTTTCATCTGCAATAGCAACGCAAGCAGGCTGAAATTCTCTAGCCTGCTGTGCGAGTAGCTTAATATTTGTGTTTGCAGTTAAAGCTCTAATGTTAATATTATGCGCTTTAGCAATATCTAATGCCTGTACTCCTATCGAGCCTGTTGAGCCAAGTACAGCTAAAGATTTCAATCCATTACCCCCAAATTATTATAGCACGATATTGAACAGCTTAATCGCTTGCATCATAACAGGCGCAACGAAAAGCACACTGTCGAAACGGTCAAGTATTCCACCATGCCCTGGCATTATTGTGCCAAAATCCTTTATGGCACATTGACGCTTTATCATAGATGCTGATAAATCACCCATTGTCCCCACCACGGTGCAAAGTACACCAAGAAGCGCTAGTAAAAGGTAATTAACTGAAATATCGGGGTTTATGAGTGTATAGCCAAACCCTGCAAGAGCAAAAGCCAGTGCGGCTGTTATTACCCCGCCGATTAAGCCCTCAACGGTTTTCTTAGGGCTGACATCGGGAGCAAGCTTATGCTTTCCAAAGAAACTACCGATAAAATATGCACCAGTATCCCCTGCCCATGCGCCTAGCAAAGTCAGCACTACATAAAAAAGTGCGTGGTTAGGATTATCATCACGTATATACAGTATCGTGCTAAACGAAAACGGAATAAGCGTTGACACCATAAAAACAAGCCCAACCTGTTCAATTCTAAGGGTGTTGTGCATTGCAAGCATAAGTGCAAATAAGATGAAAATAAACCCTGTTACTATAAAGCTCTTATAATCAGCGATCCAACCAATCTCAAAAAAAGGAACAACAAAAACAAATGAAAGGCTTGCGAGTGTGAGCGGCTTATTACTAAGATATTTAGTTGCGAGAAGTAGCTCGTATACTGCTATTACAGCTATAGCTGCAATTATAAGATTAAACCATAAAGTATTAAGAAGCATTAATCCGACAATTCCAATTGCTATGCCGATAATTGCAGATATAATTCTTGTACGCATGTCGTATCACTCCTTGCCTGTTTTTTTAACTGCTTTACTATATGCCGCCGAAACGGCGTTCCCGAGAAGAATACTCATCTAATGCCTTGTTAAAATCCTTCTCTGTAAAGTCCGGCCATAAAATTTCATCCATAAAGACATATTCGGCATAGGCTGATTGCCAGATTAAGAAGTTTGACAGCCTATATTCGCCGCTTGGACGAATGATAAGATCAACTTCAGGCATACCTGAAGTATACAGCTCATTAGAAATAAGCTGCTCACTTATATCGTCAAGACCGATTTCTCCCGTAAGCAAGCGAGCGCCTATATGGCGCATTGCAGTGGTAATCTCAGCTCTGCCGCCATAATTTAGCGCAATATTTAAGTTCATTGCAGTAAAGTCAGCGGAATCCTTTTCAAGGGAAGTCATTTTTGCACGTATATCGTCATTGAGAGGGGCTCTGTCGCCTAAAAACTGAACACGAACGTTTTCATCAATATATCCGCGTACATCATCAAGATAATCCCTCAGCAAATTCATAATGGAGTCTACTTCCTTTTTGGGACGTTTCCAATTCTCTGTTGAAAATGTGAAAAAAGTGACATATTCAATGCCAAGCTTTTTGCAATGACGTACAATCTTTTTAAAAACACTTGCGCCCTGTTTATGACCATACTGCCTGGGCAGTCCTCGTTTTTTTGCCCATCGTCCGTTACCGTCCATTATTATTCCGATATGACGGGGCAATATCTCAGGAATATTATCTTTAGCCATTATACAGTCATTATTTCCTTTTGCTTGTCTGCAAGAACATCATCGACCTTTTTGCAGTTTGAATCAGTTAGGTTTTGAACATCCTTCTCGCAAACTTTAAGCTCATCTTCTGAGATTTCGCTATTCTTCTTCATTGCTTTATACTTTTCTATTGTATCCCTGCGCACATTTCTGATAGCAATTTTAGCTTCCTCGCCATATTTGCTTATCTGCTTAACAAGCTCTTTACGGCGCTCCTCTGTAAGCTGAGGGAATGCCAAACGCAAGACCTTGCCGTCATTTGAAGGGTTAATTCCAATGTCAGATGCCTGAATTGCCTTCATAATGGGATTTAGGGTTGATGCATCCCATGGTTGGATCACAAGAATACGTGCTTCTGCAACAGAAACAGCTGCCATCTGCTGAATAGGTGTAGGTGTTCCATAATAGTCAACTACAACCTTGTCAAGCACAGCAGGATTTGCACGCCCAGCTCTCACTGAAGCAAGCTCATGCTCAAGTGCTGAAATACATTTGTTCATTTTCTCCTTAGTAATATCTAATAGCTCTTTCATAGTAATATCCTCCCTTATTTAACTAAAGTTCCAATCTTCTCGCCCATAACTGCTTTATAAATATTGTCAGGCTCACCTAAATCGAACACCAAAATAGGCAGGTTGTTATCCTGACACATTGAAGCCGCTGTTGCATCCATAACCTTTAGACCATTTACTAGTATATCTTGATGTGTAAGCTCATCATAGCGCTTTGCATCATCAAACTTGTGTGGATCCTTATCGTATATACCATCAACCAATGTCGCCTTTAGTAGGATTTCCGCTTCTATTTCAGCTGCACGAAGTGCAGATGCGGTATCAGTTGAAAAGAATGGGTTGCCTGTGCCGCAGCCAAATATGACTATTCTGCCCTTTTCCATGTGACGTATTGCTCTATTGCGAATATAAGGTTCAGCTATTTGCTGCATAACAATTGCAGTTTGCACTCTTACAGCACAGCCCATACCCTCAAGTACATCTGCAACTGCAAGGGCGTTCATCGCAGTCGCAAGCATTCCGATATGATCGGCTCTTGTGCGATCCATTGCACCGCTGCTCCTTCCACGCCAGAAGTTGCCGCCGCCAACCACAATGCCAAGCTGTACACCAGCCTCAGCACATTTTTTTATACTTTTGCATATATCTCCAATGATTTGATAGTCAAGCCCACTATGCTTTTTCCCTGCTAGAGCTTCACCGCTCAGTTTTAGCAACACTCGTTTATATTTTGGTGTCATAGATACCCCCATTAAACTTTGATACAATATTACAACTCTAATTTGATTCTACTTACATTTTACAATACTAATCAAGTTATGTAAAGCGAATTAGAAAAATTAGCACACAAAAAGGGTACGGAAAGTATTCCGCACCCTTAGTTTGCTGGTAAATTACTTAATCATTCCTGCTACTTCATCCGCAAAGTTATCCTCACGTTTTTGGAGCCCCTCGCCCTTTTCATAGCGTGTGAAGCCCTTAACAGATAGCTTGCCGCCAAGCTTTGATGCAACGCTTGCAACATACTTGCCAACTGTTATCTCGTCGTCCTTAACAAACGACTGCTCAAGCAAGCAAACCTCGTTATAAAACTTGCTCATTCTGCCTTGTACTATCTTCATCGCTATATTCTCAGGCTTGCCTTCTTTTATAGCAATCTGCTTCTGAACTTCCTTCTCATTCTCGATAGCCTCATCAGGAATGTCTTCCTTTCCAAGATATAGAGGGTTAAGAGCGGTTATTTGAAGCGCAACATCCTTGCCACATGCATTAACATCAGCGTTATCAGCAGATAGATCTGTGTCAAGCTCAACTAATACACCGATTTTTCCTTCACCATGAACGTAGGAAACAAGAACACCTTCACGCCTTACGAAGCGGCGGATTTGAATGTTTTCACCAATGGTTGATATCTTTCCAATCAAAAGCTCGTTGACGGTTACGTCAGAGCCTGAAGCGACACACTCTTTTAATGCGTCAACATCAGTAGGGTTCTTCTCGATTATTGTATCAGCAACTGTTTCTACAAAGCTGCGGAAATCATCATTCTTTGCAACAAAGTCTGTTTCGCTGTTTATTTCAAGCACAACACCAATATTCCCGCTTGTCTTTGAAATAACAAGTCCTTCCGCTGCAATTCTGCCAGCTTTTTTTGCAACTGCTGCAAGACCTTTTTCACGAAGTATAACTATTGCTTTCTCCTGGTCGCCATCAGCCTCAACAAGGGCTTTCTTGCAATCCATCATTCCACTGCCTGTTCTCTCTCTTAGCGCAGCAACTTCTTTTGCAGTAATGTTTGCCATTTTAATTCCTCCTGTTACGTTAATTTGCTCTTATCCTAACTAATGCCCGTGCGCAAGCGCGGGCATTAGCAATTTGTTTTGTATTGATATTACGAGTAGATTACTCAGCTGCTGCTTCTGCAACTTGAGCTTCTTCTACAGCTTCTTTAGCTGCAGGAGCATTGCCCTGTCTACCCTCGATAACAGCGTCAGCCATTGCGCCTGAAATAAGCTTAACTGCGCGGATAGCGTCGTCGTTGCCGGGGATGATGTAATCAATCTCGTCAGGATCACAGTTCGTGTCCACGATTGCAACAATCGGGATACCAAGCTTCTTAGCCTCTAAAACTGCAATTTTCTCCTTGCGAGGGTCAACAATAAATAGTGCTCCGGGGAGCTTTTCCATTGTCTTGATACCGCCAAGAAATTTTTCGAGCTTTTCAATCTCAAGGTTGAGCTTAATGACTTCCTTCTTGGGGAGCAGGTCAAATGTGCCGTCCTCCTCCATTGCGTGAAGCTGCTCAAGTCTCTTAATGCGCTTCTTAATCGTGTTGAAGTTTGTAAGCATTCCACCCAGCCAACGAGCGTTGACAAAGTGAACACCTGCACGCTCAGCTTCGTCTCTGATAGAGTCGCCTGCTTGCTTCTTTGTGCCGACAAACAGAACTGATTCGCCGTTTGCTGCAAGGTCGCGAACGAACATATACGCGTCCTCAAGCTTTCTTACCGTCTTTTGCAAGTCGATAATGTAGATACCATTACGCTCCGTAAAAATATATGGAGCCATTTTGGGGTTCCAGCGTCTTGTTTGGTGGCCGAAATGTACGCCCGCTTCAAGAAGCTGCTTCATTGATACTACTGCCATTAAATTTCCTCCTGTTGGTTTGTCCTCCACTCCGCCTTAGCTATATGCCACCTCTTGTTGGAGGCACCGGCGTATAACAGCGAAATGTGTGAAGTACTGCGTATTGTATGATTTGCGCAGCTTATATATTATATCATCCTTAAACGCTAATTGCAAGTGCTACTTGACAAAGTTTTCATAGAACCAACCATGCTTCCTTGAGCGCTTACATGGTTGATCACAACATATAAGTATTGTATCCTCACCGATGATTTGTATGTCACACCAGCGTATTATAATATCCTCCTCCCTGCCAAGCAGTCCGAACAGTTTCGCTCTACCAAAAACTATAAGCGATTTTATTCTAGCATCGCAGGTATCAATCTCCATATCGTCAACAAAGCCAATCTTTGAGCCGGTTTTTATATTGATTACTTCCTTGCAACGCAAATCAGAAAAGCTGCAAAGCATATACCCACCCCCATTTCAGGCTAGTAATATGTATATGCTCTATTCGACTTAAGTATAACTTATCCGCATAAATATGACAAGCTAAAGCGCTACTTTTTTAAGTAGCGCTTTACGTTCATATATGCTTTTTTATCCTTACAAGCGCTCCCTTTTCAAGGCGGGATACCTGAGCTTGTGAAATGCCTATTTCATCTGCAACCTCAACTTGAGTTTTTCCTTTGAAAAACCTAAGATGAAGTATGCGCTTTTCCCTTTCACCAAGCTGGCTTATTGCCTCCCTTAACGCTATTTCTTCTAGCCAGTTTTTATCATCGTTTTTATCACCAATCTGATCCATTACATATATTGTATCTCCAGCGTCAGAAAAAACCGGCTCATATAGTGAAACGGGCTCGCTAATCGACTCAAGCGCAAGCACAATTTCCTCCTTGCGAACACCGACAAGCTTCGCTATTTCATCAATAGTGGGCTCTTTGAGAAACTCATTTGTTAATTGCTCCTTTGCCTGCATTGCCTTGTATGCCATATCTCTAAGTGAGCGACTAACTCGAATAGGGTTGTTATCACGAAGATAACGACGTAGCTCACCCGAAATCATTGGTACTGCATAAGTTGAAAAGCGAACATTTAGACCTGTATCGAAATTATCTATTGCCTTCATAAGTCCTATACAGCCGACTTGGAATAGGTCATCGGGGTTTTCTCCCCTGCCGACAAAGCGCTGAATAACACTCAGGACTAGTCGTAGATTGCCTTTTATCATTTTTTCTCTTGCTGACTTATCCCCCTCCTTCATTTTGGCGAGTAGCTCCATCTTTTCTGCTTCTTTTAAAACCTTTAGCTTTGACGTGCTTACTCCGCTTATTTCTACCTTGTTGTATTGCATAGCATCACCCCCGGAAATAATCTACTAGGATTATTGGCGGAGGTGGTTTTTTTATACTGTAATAGGTAGAAAACCTTTATGTAATTTTATCCATAAGGTCAGTTTTTTTAGCAAAGTAAAAGCTTTTCTTGCATCTTAACAAACTCGTTCAAGTTCTTTTTTTAGACGCTTGATAATGCGCTTTTCAAGTCGGGAAATATAGGATTGTGATATACCAATAAGGTCTGCAACCTCCTTTTGTGTACGCTCCTTACCATCAAGTAATCCGAAGCGCATTTGCATTATCAATCTTTCACGCTCTTCAAGCTGACCGATTGCATTAAGTAACAGGCTTTTTTCAACTTCACTTTCTATATTGCGATTTACGGAGTCATCATCAGTACCTAGTACATCAGAAAGCAACAGCTCATTGCCGTCCCAGTCAACATTAAGCGGCTCATCTATGGATACCTCATACTTATGTTGATTACACTTTCGTAAATACATAAGTATTTCATTTTCTATGCACCTTGATGCATAAGTTGCAAGTTTAATATTTCTGCTAGGGCAAAAGGTGTTGACTGCTTTAATTAGCCCAATAGTGCCGATGGATACTAAATCCTCAATTCCTATCCCTGTGGACTCAAACTTCTTAGCAATGTAAACCACTAAACGCAAATTATGTACTATAAGCTTTTCACGGGCAGCACTTTCGTCAGTGCCAAGCTCAATAAAAGCTTTTTCCTCCTCCTCCTTTGAAAGCGGTGCCGGAAGAGTTTCAGAGCCGTTTATATAATATATAAACTCCCTGCATCTAAACCTTACCTTTAGAAAAAATCTTCTTAGCCGCCATTTTAGTTGATAAAAAATACCCATTGTGCTGCATTCCTTTCTATACTAGCAGTTTCGGATTAATTATTGCACTGCATTGTCCATCTCCTACTGTCTCTCCGCTTATGCCAATTAAAGCGTCAACGGGTTTTATACGATTGTTTTCACCTTTTATGTATACTCCATCAGCTTTAAACGAGGGGATAATTCCATCGCCTCCTACCGTTTTATATGGTAATAACTTTATTCCCTTGAGATGTGCAATTTGCTCAAGGCTTGGTTCATTGGTTCCCTCAAACACCATCCGGTACTGTAAAGGTAAAACACTTTCCAGCTTTTTATAGTTGCATATAATAACCGACTTGCCCGAAAACATATCAATAAGGGTGTTTCCACTATCAAGAAATGCGTCCATTTCCACTGTTGCACGACAGTTGTCTATTATAAGCTTTACTTTTTTATCAAAGCTTGCTTTACTATCCATTATTATTCTTATCAGCCTTAATGCAAGATAAGCAATAATTGTAGAAATCGAAAGAGTTAAAAATGATATGTCGAAATACACTGTTGCGTTTTTGTAATACATATTAAGCGGACTTGCAAACCACCACATTGCAAGCATTATCCCTGCAAATCCTGAGCTTATAGCTATAAACATTGCTGATATTTTTGCGTATGTAGAAATTGAGCTAAATCCAAATACCACAAGTACTATGAGTGCGGCTGCAATAAGCTTAAATAAAAGTGTAATCACTATCCCCTGATCAGGAAGTAGTATTGTAAGTGAAAATACACTTCCAAGTACAGCACCGATGATTGCTCTTATGTTTACCACACGTCTATGTAGGAAAAAAGCAGTTGACTGTATGAGAAAGTAATTAACGTATGTATTTACCAGGAGCAGGATGTCAACATATATAGTCATAAGCTCGCCCCTTATAGTTAATACAGTAATTGTAACGCTGAGACGAGCCTATATTATGTCGATATTGGACAGAGTTTTTTGTAATGTCTTGTCTTATTTGGCAGCTTGTCGCTTTATTTCCTGTGAGGCATTTAGGCAAAAAAAATAAACCCTGCATACGCAGGGTTTAAATCTATATTTTTACTCTAGTCATTTAAGAAAGCGACGAAAGCCTTATATGCCATGTAGACGTCATTCTTAGCCACAATCTCAAAGGGAGCGTGCATTGAAAGCACAGGCACACCTACGTCGATTACATCGACATCTAGGTTAGCAATATAAGCAGCAACAGTGCCTCCTCCGCCTTGGTCGACCTTTCCAAGCTCAGCGGTCTGCCAAATGATATTGTTGCGGTCCAAAAGGGAGCGCACCTTACCGACAAACTCAGCGGATGCATCTGAAGTGCCAGACTTTCCTCTTGAGCCGGTAAACTTAGTGACAACCACACCGTAGTTTAGGAAGGCAGCGTTGCGCCTTTCCAGCACTTCAGGGAAGGTGGGGTCAAATGCTGCGTTTACATCGGCAGATAGGCAGTCTGAATTTTGAAGCACAGTCCTTGCCTCAACTCCAAAGGGCGCAGCAAGGTCAGCAATAAAATACTTCAAATATGCTGAACGAAGTCCTGTGTTACCGTCACTTCCGGTTTCCTCTTTATCTGCAAGGATTGTGATAGCGGTAGTTTTAGGTGCTTTAGTATCAAGGGTAGCCATAAGCGCGGTATAAGCGCAAACACGGTCATCATGTCCGTAAGCGCCTATCATGCTGCGGTCAAAGCCTACATCACGAGCCTTTGCGCTTGGCACAAGCTCAAGTTCAGCAGACATAAAGTCCGCTTCAACAATGCCGTACTTCTCGTTAAGCAGCTTGATAATAGCAAGCTTTACCTTGTCACTTGCCTCATCATCTCGAAATGGACGTGAGCCAATTAGGATATTAAGTTCCTCGCCCTTTATTCCCTCTGAAAGTGTGCGCTTCATCTGGTCAGCTGCAAGGTGAGGCAATAAATCAGTAATACAGAATACAGGATCAGCGTCGTTCTCACCGATACAAACGTCAACAGTTTCACCGTTTGCCTTAATGATAACGCCGTGAATTGCAAGTGGCATTGCTGTCCACTGATATTTCTTTATTCCACCGTAGTAATGGGTTTTAAATAGTGCAAGCTCGCTATCTTCATATAACGGGCGTTGTTTTAAGTCAACACGAGGTGAGTCAATATGTGCCGCTGTTATACGCACACCCTTCTCAATCGGCTCTGTGCCCATTATTGCAAGGATTACTGCCTTACCACGGTTGTTGTAGAAAACCTTATCACCTGGGTTATACTTTTTGCCGATTTCAAACTCTGTATAGCCATGTTCCTTTGCAAGTGCTATTGAGTAAGTTGCCGCTTCTCGCTCGGTTTTTCCTGTGTCTAAAAACTTAGCATAACCTTCGCAAAACTTATCGGCAGTTGCCATTTCCTCGTCGGTCATTATTAGTCCTGAGTTCTTATTGTCCATAAGTAACTCTTTTTGAAGCTTTTTTGCTTCGCTTAATTTCTTTTCCTTTTCCATTCGAAATCCTCCTTTAGTGTTTTTAATTATATAAATCTATATATGTTTCGTATGCCTTATTCACTTTGCTTACATAGTGATTTGTGTCAGGTGTAGGTATGGTTTTAAGAGTTTTTCCGTCATCGCTATATTGCGGATCAGCAAGCCAGCCTTGCACCTTTGAAAGTCCTGCATGATATGCCGCCAACGCTTCGTTGACACCTCCTAGCTCTTCAACGAGCAAGTGTAGCATGTATGTGCCATACTTAATATTCGTTTCAGGATCAAATATATCCTCATAGCTTGTGTCGGAATCGTCACCCATGCGCCACTTAGTCCAATCAAAAGCCGGCTCCATCATTTGCATTAACCCTTTTGCGCCGACATTTGATACCGCTGTGGATTGAAAGCCACTTTCGGTTTTTATAACCGAATAAATCAGATACTTATCAAGCGAATTCTCCTCAGCGTAATGCTCAACATATTCGGTATATTTCAAAGGGTGGGTTGCTAGCTTCATTTTATGCTCACTGATAATTGAAACAATCAATAAAGTAACAAAAATTAGAAAGAATACTGAAAACACTGCCCAGTATGGCAGCTTATGTCGTGCCGTTTTTGTCATTGTAAAACTCCCAAATCTTACTTGCAGTATGTGCAGCCATTTCCATTAGCTCAGCAAGACTACCGCTATTCTCTATAATCATATCGCTGCGACTTGAGTAATATTCAAAGTCTGCCTGTGAATTCATGCGCTCATGTGCCTGCTCTAGTGTTATACCGTCACGCTTAATTATACGCTCAAGCCTTTGCTGTTTTGATGCATTTACGCAAACAACAAGCTTGCATAAATCGTCAGCCCTGCTTTCAAACAATGTCGGCGCATCAAGCAGCGCAAGCTTTACACCTTGAGTGGAAAGCTCCTTTATAAGCTCGATAATTTGGTATGTGATATATGGATATATTATCTGTCCAAGTCGTTCAAGCTTACCTTTATCGTTGAAAACAATTGCAGCAAGCTGTTTGCGGTTTAAGGTTTTGTCGGGATTTAATATATCCTGCGAGAACTCCCTTGCAAGCTCACCCAAGCAAGGCTTGCCCTTTTCAACGACTTCGCGTGATATTATATCAGCATCGATAATGTAGAAACCCTTATTCTCAAACACCTTGCAAACTGTTGACTTTCCTGAGCCTGTGGGACCTGTCAATCCTATTACATTAACCTCATTCAAGATCAATCACCTCAAATCCAGCTGCTCGTATCAGCCTGTTGTAAACTGCAAGTCCTATACCTTCAGGTGTCGGACAGCGTGCGTATATTGTTTGCGCTCCTAGTTTATCCAGCTCACGCAAGCGGCTAAAAAGCTGATTTGCCTGCTCCTCAGGCGAATCCCCAAAAGTTAAGTGGGGTAAACTTATTTTCTCGTTGTCTGCATCAAACACCAAGCAGTAAACATTATCGTTTTTTTTGCTTTCCGTATACTCTATGAAGCGTTCAATATCGCCTTTTACCATTATCACCGTTGCTTTTGGGGTGTAGTGCTTATATTTCATGCCTGGTGACGAGGCTGTGCCGCCCTCAAAAGGCTTTAGCACCGAATTATCAATATCAACTGAGTCGATAAGTTCACTAATCTGTGAGTAGGTAACAGCACCCGGGCGCAGTATATGGGCAGTTTCACCCTGTATGCTTATAACTGTGCTTTCAAGCCCGTATTTGCTTGCGCCTGCATCGATAATTAGTGGGATTCTCCCCTGCATATCGTCCATAACATGGCTTGCAAGCGTTGGACTTGGACGTGAGGATAGGTTTGCGGATGGGGCGGCAAGGGGTAGGCCGCTCTCCTCTATTATTCGCAGCGCTATCGGATGGGACGGCATGCGGATTGCCACTGTATCAAGTCCTGCCGATACTATGCTTGGGATAACATTAGACTTTGGTAAAACTAAAGTCATAGGTCCAGGCCAATAATGCTGTGCAAGGTTTAGTGCTGCTTGGGGCAGTTCCCTTACAAGGGGCTTTAGCATCTCCATGCTGTTTACATGGACAATAAGGGGGTTATCCTGCGGTCTGCCCTTTGCGATGAAAATCTTTGCCACAGCTTCGGGGTTTGTGGCGTCACACGCAAGTCCGTAAACCGTTTCTGTTGGTATTGCTACAAGTTCTCCTGCTTTCAAAAGCTTTGCGGCATAGGCAATACTGGAGTCGCTTGCACTAAGTAACTGTGTTTGCATTATTCCGCTTGCCCCGAAAGCTTTGCTGTTTGATCGGCAAGTGCAAGAGCTTCAAACACCTCATCAAGGTCGCCGTTCATTATACCTTCAAGGCGGTAAATAGTAAGCCCTATGCGATGGTCAGTAAGCCTGCCCTGTGGATAGTTGTAGGTGCGAATACGCTCGGAGCGGTCACCTGTGCCAACTTGGATTTTGCGTTCAGATGCAATTTTCTCATTTTGCTCAGTAAGTTTTGCCTCATATAGTCTGGAGCGGAGTATTTTCATTGCCTTGTCGCGGTTTTTATGCTGGCTACGTTCGTCTTGACACTCAACCACAACACCTGTCGGCAAGTGAGTGATACGAATTGCAGACTCGGTCTTGTTGACGTGCTGACCACCTGCGCCGCTTGCACGGAAAGTATCAATCTGTAACTCAGTAGGGTTTATTTCAACTTCAACATCCTCTACCTCAGGTAAAACTGCCACGGTAACAGTGGAGGTGTGGATACGTCCTTGTGCTTCTGTTTCTGGGACACGCTGAACACGGTGAACTCCACTTTCGTACTTTAAGCGAGAGTATGCGCTCTCACCCTCGATGCTAAAGCTTACTTCCTTGTAGCCCCCAAGCCCTGTTTCATTTGCGTTAAGCAGCTCAAACTTCCAACGTTTTGATTCGGCGTACATGGAGTACATTCTCATAAGTGAACCGGCAAAAAGTGCGGCTTCATCGCCGCCTGCGCCTCCTCGTATCTCAATGATAACGTTGCGCTCATCGTTAGGGTCCCGAGGCAAGAGCAAAACCTTCATTTCCTCGTTAATCTTCTCAAGCTGTTCGCGATTTTCGTCATACTCAGCTTGAACCATTTCCTTGAAATCCCTATCCATTCCACCCTCATCAAGGGTTGTTTTAGCATCATCAAAATTGTCTTTGGTTTTTTTATATTCTAGATACTTTTCTACAATCGGGGTAAGATTTTTATGTTCCTTCATCAGTAGCTTATACTGCTCATTATCATTGATAACGTTAGGGTCCATTAGTTTTTGATTGATGTCCTCGTATCTATCATACATTTGCCGCAGCTTTTCAATCATTTCGCATCTCCTCATTATTGCGTATACGCTTTTTTATGCTCTTTACGCTTTTTTCTGCCTTTACTCTCGGTGACATGAACTCCCTTGAACAGCCTGTGCATCTAAGCTTAAAATCCATACCAGACCGTAATACGAGAAATTCATTACAACCACAGGGATGGGGCTTTTTCAAAATAAGTATATCTCCTGCACTTATGTCCATATTGCTCCCCTTTGCTCATGCGAAAAATATGCACATAGTCTCGAAATCAAGGATTTCGAGACTGTTTAATTTCTCCGTCGATTATATTATATATCCTGTGGTTTTACAGGAGGATCTTCATTAATCAAACAATCCAATACTCAATATATATCTTGATTATTATAACATCATACTACCCCAAAAGGCAAATGTTTTTTATAGTTTCAAAACATAATAGAGAACATGTCAGCATAAGTATTACCAAGGTAAAGATATATACAACAATATTACAAATGCCTTTTTACTAAAGGCTGGGCAAATTAATAATTTAGATAGACTTTATGTAGCAAAAAGCACATAAAATCGGAAAGGCATGGAATAAGAATGTTAAAGTATTTACCGGAGGGACAGCTTTACAACACATTAGATAATCGGAATGCTATGCGTTCCATTTACTCACTTCAAGAATGCGCACAAACAGGCAAAATACTAGAAGCACGAACCATTATTTGCGACAATGAGCATAATCTCATTGTCGACCTTGGCAGTATTCGCGGACTAATCCCCCGCTGTGAGGGAGCGCTCGGTATTGAGGATGGAACAACTCGTGATATTGCTTTAATATCAAGGGTGAATAAGGCAGTCTGCTTCAAGATAACGGACTTTGCTTATGATCGCAATAAACAGCTGTATGCGGTTTTATCAAGACGCGCAGTGCAGCAAGAGTGCATGAATAACTACATAAGCAAGCTATCTGCCGGGGATGTTATACCTGCTAGAGTGACTCATATTGAGCAGTTTGGGAGCTTTGTGGATATTGGCTGCGGCATTCCTTCCCTCATACCCATCGATGCAATATCTGTATCGAGAATTTCACATCCTTGCGACCGTTTTAGCGCAGGACAGGATATTCGTGTTGTAGTCAAGTCTGTTGAGGAAAGCGGCAGGATATGCCTATCCCACAAGGAGCTTCTTGGCTCGTGGGAGGAAAATGCTTCAAGCTTTACAACCGGAGAAACCGTTGCAGGAATAGTACGTTCAGTTGAGGATTATGGCATTTTTATTGAACTTACTCCGAATTTAGCCGGGCTTGCTGAACCAAAGCCTAATGTGCGTGTAGGTCAGCATTGCAGTGTTTACATAAAAGCAATAATACCCGAAAAAATGAAGATTAAGCTTGTCATAGTAGATGTTTTTGATGCTCGTTATCCAAACAAGGAACTAAAATATTACTGCG
Source organism: uncultured Oscillospiraceae bacterium (assembly GCA_964560565.1). Taxonomy (GTDB): domain Bacteria; phylum Bacillota; class Clostridia; order Oscillospirales; family Ruminococcaceae; genus CAZLMF01. The sequence continues at coordinate 3,012 of CAZLMF010000026.1, read as the reverse complement.
GCTATGGACATATAGATTGCTGGAGGTATTCCTGCGAAAATTCGGATAGAATAATTGAAACTATGTTTTAGAGTAGGTACGTAAACTTAGGTACGTTGGATTACATAGATAAGCCAAATTCCCACTTTTCAATTGGAAGGCGGGAATTTGGCTTGTTTTATTTCTTTATGCTGTTGCGATATGCAAGAGCCGCTTGTTCGGTTTTGTTTTTGCCGAACTGATAGTACTTCCTGTTCTTTATTTCATTGGGCAAATACTGCTGCTGCACCATTGCATTGGGATAATCATGGGGGTAAAGATAGTTTTGCCCTATTTCTTCATTTCCCTCACCGTCATAATGCTTATTTTGCAGATGGCGTGGAATCTCACCTGTTTTACCTGCACGAATATCCGCTGACGCTGCATCAAGTGCTACGTAGGCACTGTTTGACTTCGGCGCAGTTGCAAGGAGGACAGTCGCTTGCGCAAGAGGAATACGCGCCTCGGGTAGCCCTAGTTGAAACGCGCTATCCACGCAAGCTTTTACTATTGTAATTGCGTTGGGGTAAGCAAGCCCTACATCCTCGCAAGCGATAACAAGAAGCCTTCTTGCTGCTGAAATAATATCCCCTGCCTCAAGCAAGCGTGCAAGGTAGTGAAGTGCGGCGTTTTCATCCGAGCCTCGTATTGACTTTTGGAGGGCGGATAAAATATCGTAATGTTCATCGCCATTCCTATCGTAGCGCATATTAGAGCGCTGAGTAAGCTCCTTTGCAAGACTAAGCGAAACAGTGATTACAGTGTCCTTTACCTTACTTGAAAGAACACAAAGCTCCGCGGCGTTAATAGCTTTACGGACATCGCCTCCACACCCTAAGGAAATATGCTCAATTACGCCATCCTCTGCGATAATCTCGCAAGCCATTTCCTCACTTAGCATATCTAGGGCACGCATTATGGCAGGCTCTAGTTCCTTCGGTGACACTGGTTTAAACTCAAATACAGTCGAACGGCTGAGAATAGCGTTGTAAATGTAGAAGTAGGGATTTTCAGTGGTTGAGGCAATAAGTGTAATATCGCCGTTTTCGATATACTCAAGCAGGCTCTGCTGCTGCTTTTTATTAAGATATTGAATTTCATCTAAGTACAGCAAAATTCCATTGTTGCTTACAAAAGTGCCTACCTCACCAATTACCGCCTTAATATCCGCAATGGAAGCGGAAGTTCCGTTAAGCTTGTGCATTCTCTTATTCGTCTGGCTTGCAATAATTCGCGCAACTGTGGTTTTACCGATGCCTGACGAGCCGTAAAAAATGAGATTTGGTATTCTGCCGCTTTCAATTATTCGCCGCAAGGGCTTACCCTCGCCAAGGATATGGGCTTGCCCCACAACCTCATCAAGGGTTGAAGGGCGTATTCTATCTGCAAGGGGTGAGGACATAATTTTGCTCCTTAATTTTGGCTATTCGTATAAAGGGTACTTTTCGCAAATTGCGTTTACTCTTGCGCGAATACTATCAGCGCTTGCTTCAAAGTCGGTTGCCGTAAGATATACAAGCTCAGCAATTTCCTCCATGTCAGCAGGCATAAGTCCTCTGCTTGTTACAGCAGGCGCACCCATGCGAATACCGCTTGTTACAAATGGGGATTGAGGATCATTGGGGATAGCATTCTTGTTGACAGTGATATAAACCTCGTCAAGGCGGTGCTCAAGCTCCTTACCCGTGATATTAACAGAGCGCAGATCTACAAGTATTAGGTGGTTGTCCGAGCCGCCGGATACCAAGTTAAATCCCTTAGCGACCATTGCCTTTGCAAGTGCCTGTGTATTCTCGACAACCTGCTTTTGATACTGCTTAAACTCTGGACGAAGTGCCTCGCCAAAGCAAACTGCCTTAGCAGCGATAACGTGCATTAGAGGGCCGCCCTGTGTGCCAGGGAATACAGCTTTGTTGATTTGTGCCGCAAGCTCCTGCTTGCACATAATCATACCGCCTCGTGGGCCTCTTAGAGTTTTATGAGTAGTCGTGGTAACTACATCGGCATAGGGAACCGGTGATTGATGCAAGCCTGCTGCCACAAGCCCTGCAATATGTGCCATATCAACCATGAAGTATGCGCCTACTGACTTTGCAATAGCTCCTATACGCTCAAAGTCAATTGCACGGGGATATGCACTTGCGCCTGCGACTATAAGCTTTGGCTTATTATCCTCTGCAAGCTTTTGTAGCTTATCATAATCAATCCTATGAGTGTCATCATCAATGCCATAGGGTACAAAATTGTAGTATTTACCCGACATATTTACAGGTGAGCCATGTGATAAATGTCCACCATGAGCAAGGTTCATTCCTAGTACTGTATCGCCAGGGTTAAGAAGTGCAAAATAAACTGCCAAGTTAGCCTGAGCGCCTGAGTGAGGCTGAACGTTTACATGCTCTGCTCCGAAAAGCTCCTTAGCTCGCTCAATAGCGATATTCTCAACAATATCAACGCACTCACAACCGCCGTAATAGCGCTTAGAAGGCAAGCCCTCTGCATATTTATTGGTAAGTACAGTGCCCATTGCAGCCATTACTGCCGGTGAAACTAAGTTTTCGCTTGCGATAAGCTCAAGATTTCTCTTTTGGCGCGCAAGCTCTTTGCCCATAGCCTCTCCGACTTCCGGATCGGCCTGAGAAACAAAGCCAATTGTATCCATAAGGTTATCAAACATATTTCTAGCTCCTTTTGAAGTTAATATTTTTATTATACCCGTTTTATATAGAATTTTCAAGAGAAAAATAAACAAGAAAGAAACACACCCGCAATAAGCGGGGGTACAATATGATTGATATGAAGTTGTAACTATTCAAGGATTGCATATCCATCAACTCTATTATAACTATACGATACAAGCATGCGACCGTCATCGAGTACTGTAATAACATCTATAGATGGGTAATAACCCTTAAGATAGTTAGGGGATATGGAATACTCATCTGTTTGGATATTGTACCGATGTATTTCAATTTTTGTGAGCGGACTATCGCT
>CAZLMF010000025.1:20009-20269 GCA_964560565.1 uncultured Oscillospiraceae bacterium | reverse complement strand
CAACCCTGTCCAAATTAAAAAAACATCTAAATCGACCACTCGTTAAACCATGTTATCTAAACTGACCACTCGCCAGACTATGACATCTAAATCGCTCTGTCACAAGGAAATTTGCTTGTTTTGACTTGTTCCCTCTAAGCAAAATCATACAATTTTTTAACGAAGAATTTAAGCCCAAAAGCTTCGAAAACCCCTTATATCAAGGCTTTTTTTGCACCTACTTCTCCACCCTTGTTATCAATACCACGCACTCAACATGT
>CAZLMF010000025.1:14382-19999 GCA_964560565.1 uncultured Oscillospiraceae bacterium | reverse complement strand
ATTGCGTCATTACCGCTGTGTTATACTATATATTGCGTGACATCAATACTACCGTCTCAACGTGTGTTGTCCTTGGGAACATATCCACCGCTCTTGCTTTTACCACTTTATAGCCTAACTCCTCAAGGCGTGCGCAGTCGCGGGCGGCGGTAGCAGGATTGCACGAAATCATAATCACACGCTTAGGTGCCATTTCTGCAACCGCTTGCAGTGTCTGCTCGTCACAGCCCTTACGGGGTGGGTCAAGCACAACAACATCGGGGGTTGCGCCCTCGCTTACAAGCATTTGGGCGGCATTTGCAGCGTCAGCGCATATGAACCTTGTGTTATCAATGCCATTTCGTTTTGCATTGTTTATTGCGTTTTCCACAGCTTCCGAGATAACCTCGACTCCGATTACTTTTGCAGCCTTATCCGCAAGGCTAAGCCCGATTGTGCCTACCCCGCAATATAGGTCAAGTAACGTTTCGGCACCTGTTAGTTGGGCATATTCCGCTGCAATCCTATATAATCGCTCGGCTTGCGGTGTGTTTACCTGATAAAACGAAAGCGGTAAAAGCTCAATTTCATTTCCGCACATAACGTCGGTGATAGTGTCCTCTCCTTGTAAGGTGATACACTTATTACCCAATATAACATTGGTTTTTTCGCTATTAATGTTGAGCACAACGCTCTTTATAAGTTCGTATTTGCTCATAAGGGTGCTGGCAAGCTCCAAAAAAAGCTCCTTATGCGCCTTTGTGACAACCAAACATACCTGCATTTGCTTTGTATTGTGCGCCATGCGCAGGTAGATGTTGCGCAGTATTCCCTTATGGGAAAGCTCGTCATATACTGCAATGCCATTTTTGGCTATATAGGCAATGATGTCCTGCGCTACCTGTTGGAACTCACTTGGTTGAAGTTTACAACCGCAATGATCTTGCGGCACTATCCTATGACTTCTTTTTGCGTAAAAGCCATAAGCAACCTCATCATTATAAATCGCCACAGGGTATTGTGCCTTATTACGATAGCCCTCTGTTTGCTCACAACCTAATATAGGTTCAAGCTCTGGGTTAATCTTGCCTATACGCTTAAAAGCGTCAGCTACAATATTATGCTTTATGCCAAGCTCCGCTTCATAGCTAATATGGCGAAACGCACAACCTCCGCATCTTGTGAAAACTGAGCAATCATTTTCTATTCTGTCAAAAGAGGGGGTTATTAGCTTATCGATTATTCCAAAAGCATAGCTTTTAAGAACTTTTGTAACCTTAACCTCGACTATATCCCCTATCGCTGTCATAGGCACAAAAATCGCAATCCCTTCATGTCTGCCTACACCGCTGCCTTCGTTTGTTATGCCTGTTACCTCAATAATTACTTTTTGATTTTTCTTTAGCATGTTATCTCCATTACAAAAACGCAAATCTGCCGACAATGCGACAGATTTGAAGTTCTCATTATTCTATAATTTCAAATCCCGTATCATTTTCGTCATCCTCATCATTTTGAGGCACTTCGGTCACAGGTGCAATTCTTGCTCCGCATTTAGTGCAATATAAAGAATTGTTTTTGTTGCGTGTGCTACACTTGCCGCAAACTATTATGTTTTGCAGCTCCTCAAGCTTATGAGTGCATTCATTTAACTCTTTATAACGGTTGTCAATTACTTCTATTAGCGCCATAATAGCTTCGGTACCCTGCTCATCTGACTTAAACTGCTCGTAGACAATGCTGCCTAAGCGCTCGTAATCGTTTTTTATTGCGTTGCTAAGTTGAACACTGTCTATCTTGAGTTTTGATATTTTAACTATGCTATCTGTTTTCTTTGTTGCGGCGTTCGTGACATCCTTTGCCTTTTCAAATATATCATCCATTAATCCCATAATTCTACCCCCAAAAATCTGTTATTTATATTATATAATACCCCTCTAAATATTGCAATAGAATTCATTAATCCGCTCCTTGCGGCTGATTATTTCGCTAAATCGGTCAATGTATTCAAAGGGAAATTTGTAGTTTGCTACTCTTTCGACTCCTACGCCGTTTGGCTTGACAAGCTTTGTCATCCCTGCCGCACCAACTGCAAGAATTGAATGCGCTTCGCTCATAATGAATATGTTATATAGCCCTGCGTAACCGTCTTTTGCATAGCCTACATTTTCGAGGCAGCCTGTTATGTTCTTCTGCCTATACAAGTAATACGGCTCATAACCTGCGCTGATAAGTCTATTCCCTGCATGATCCACCATATTGCTCACCATCTGCGCTTTCGATTGGGTGCTCCCTGCCTCAAATAAGCTTGAAGAGCGTTTTAGTGCAAGAGTGTGAACGGTTAGACTTTCTGGCGAAAGTTTAAGTAACTGCTCCATTGTTTGAGTAAAGCCCTCAATGGTATCGGTTGGCAAGCCTGCTATCACATCCATGTTGATGTTATCAAAGCCGCATCGTCTTGCAAGCTCAAAGGCTTCTAAAGTCTGAGCTGCGGTATGACTTCTGCCGATATGGCGCAAAATAACGTCAGACATAGTTTGAGGGTTGACGCTTATCCTTGTAGCACCGCCAATTTTTATTGCGGTTAGCTTGTCTAAATCGATTGTATCAGGTCTGCCTGCTTCAATTGTATATTCGAGGGCACTACTTACATCAAAGTTGCGCTCTATTGTGTTCATAAGCTCATGGAGCTGTAATGCGGAAAGTGTTGTGGGTGTACCTCCACCAAAGTAAATTGTTTTAAGCTTAAGCCCATGACTTCGTGCAATTTCACCTACCGCTTCAAGCTCTTTGTGCATAAGCTCTAGATAAGTTGGAATAAGCTTTTTCACACTTTCAACTGAGTGGGAGATAAATGAACAGTATGCGCACCTTGTCGGGCAAAATGGAATAGATACATATAAACTAAAGGAATCGGAAGTGTTAAGCTCTAATATGGGCGCTTCTGTTTTTGCCACTCTTGTGACAAGATCATATTTCTCGGGCTTTACAAGGAGTTTCTCCTGCGCCTGCTCAAGGGTAAACTTCTGTAAAAGCTTAGCAGGGCGCACGCCTGTTAGTATCCCCCACCCAGGGGACTCCCCTGTTAGAGTTGAAAGCACCTTATAAAGAGCAATTCCAAGCAGGCGTTCGCATTCCTTTTCGTAGTTTACGTCTGAGTTATCAAGACAGGCTGTGAAATGACTGGTTTTGCCGCTGAGGTTTGCCCATGTGTATAGGATAGTCTTTTGCTTACCTGCTCTTCTGCGAGTGAAAATTACATTTTCTTTATTTGGCAGGGTGTCATATTCAAGGGTAAACTTCTGGGGAGGGAAAAAGCTTCTGCACAGACTTTCGATTTCGTACTTAAAGGTATGCCCGCTAAAAATCAAAGTCATTTGCTACCCCACTTAGGTATGGATTTGTTCGCTTTTCCTCGGATAGGGTGGTGGACTCCCCATGTCCGCTTAATATGTGGTAGTCCCCCTCAAGGGTGATAATCTTCTTTAGGGTTTCACGCTGTACAATGGCGTTGCCGCTATAAAAATCGCTTCTGCCTACTGAGCCTTGGAATATGGTATCCCCTGCAAATATTAGGTTGTTGATAAAATAGCATACACTTCCTCCTGTATGACCGGGGGTGTGCATAACCTTAAAGCTCAGCTCGTCTACGGTGATAATGTCGCCATCATTTAGCTCCACCGCATTTTCAATAGGCTCAAAAGCATGTCTTGGCAAAAGTGATGCCATGCATTTTTCAGCGTCAGCAATAAGCTCCATATCCTGCTTGTGAATATAAATCGGGCAGTTAAACTCTCTTGCAAGTCCCTGCACTGCTCCGATATGGTCAAAATGACCGTGGGTAAGCAGAATTTTTTCAAGTTTAAGTCCTTTGTTTTTTAGCACTCCTATAAGCATTTGCGCTTCATCAGCAGGGTCTATTATAACTGCGTTACTACTTTCAGATTCAATGAGGTAGGAGTTCGTTTGCATCACTCCAAGAACCAATACGCTTACTTTCATGCTTTCTCCTTTATACTTTTCCTGTACGCTCAACAGAGATTACTCCCCTTTCCTTTTTTATGCGGGTGACTATGCCATCGAGCTGTTCAACGCCTGCTATGCTGATGGTTACAAGTATATTCGCATTGCCGTTTTTGAGCTGTCTTGCATTTATTTCATGGATGGGTACACGTGTGCTTGCTAAAAGCACAGTTATATCTGCAATAAGCCCCTGCCTATCATGGGCAACAATGTCAAGAGTAGCACGGTAGCTGTCCTTTCTGGTGTTTGCCCAGTGGACATTTATCCAGCGCCCTGAGTTTTCCTCACTTTTCTTTGCCACAATAACATTGACACAATCAGCCTTGTGCACGGATACACCGTGACCTCTTGTGATAAAGCCTGTTATTTCATCGCCGGGAAGAGGATTGCAGCACTGCGAGAACTTCACTAGACAGTTGTCTATCCCCTCGACAACAACGCCGCTTTGCGCACGTCGATTGGCTTCGTTGATAAACGCTTCAGGCTCTATTGTGTTTTCAACGGATTTTGAAAGCTTTTGATATTCTTCTTTTATGCGTGGCATAAGTTTTGATAATATTATACCTCCATAGCCTATGGATGCATAAAAATCATCAATTGTATGACAATTTTGGCGCTTTGCAAACTCAAGCAAGAAGTCCTCCAGCTTATCCTCGGCTATATGGATAAAGTTGCGCTTCATTTCTCGCTCAAGCTCTGTTCTACCCTCAACGATATTCTCGTCCCTGCGCTCACGCTTAAACCAACCGCGAATTTTTGACTTTGCCTCACTAGTTTTAGCAATTTCAAGCCATGCACGGTTAGGGCGATGGGAGGATGATGTGATTATTTCAACTATTTCGCCTGTTTTTAACTTGTACTCATAGGATACCATACGTCCGTCAACCTTAGCACCGGACATCTTATGCCCTACCTGCGTATGGATTGCATAGGCAAAGTCAATAACAGTCGCTCCAAGGGGCAGGCTTATCACATCGCCCTTTGGCGTAAATGCAAAGACCTCCTCTGGGATAAGGTCATCCTTTATTGAGCGCACAAGCTCGGTAGCGTCTTCGCTTTCCTGCTGGGATTCGATAAGCTGTCTTATCCATGCAAGCCTTTCCTCAAGCTTATCCTTGCCATGGATGCCGGCTTTGTATTTCCAGTGGGCAGCAATGCCGTATTCGGCAGTGTAGTGCATATCACGGGTACGAATTTGCACTTCAAAGGGAATCCCCTCCCTGCCGATTACTGTGGTATGCAAAGACTGATATAGATTAGGCTTTGGGGTGGAAATATAGTCCTTAAAACGGTTTGGGATTGGGCGGAACATATCGTGGATTATTCCGAGCACATTATAGCATTCTGTTATATTGGAAACAATTATTCTTACCGCATAAATATCATAGATTTCATCGAAGCTTCTGCCGTCGATATATACTTTTTTATAGATGCCATAAAGGCTCTTTACTCGCCCGTCAATCTGCGGCGAGGGATTTATATCATCTAGGCGGTCAATAAGCCTTGCGCGAATGGATTCGATGAAAGCTTCTCTCTCCTCCTTGCGTATCGCAAGAACATCCTCAATTTCTGAGCATGCATAGGGGTCAAGATAGTGAAAGGCTATATCCTCTAT
>CAZLMF010000025.1:2008-14282 GCA_964560565.1 uncultured Oscillospiraceae bacterium | reverse complement strand
GTTACGCCGTCAACAAGCATAGCTATATCATTGCCAAACTTGCGTTTTATTTCATCAAGGGTAATATCCGTATCCTCTACAACATCGTGCAGGATAGCAGCGCATATTGTATCGGTGTCAAGCCCCATTTCAAGAAGAATGTATGCAACCGCAAGTGGGTGTGAAATATATGGCTCACCGGAGTCACGCTTTTGGTCCTTATGAGCGTCAAGAGCAATCTCATAGGCAGATATAATCTTACTAAGGTCATACTGCTTATCGCCGTCAAGAATACGCTGTATGAGCATATCAATCGTATATTGCATATCATTCACCTTCTTTCTTTAAAGAGCTGCATTAAGTCTGGACAATATCTTTGAAGTCGATAAGTCAGCCTTGCCCTTAGCAGGCAACAGCTTAGCTGAATTATCTGTGTGTATTATCTGCGCAAGCTTAAACTCGCTGAGTATATCAAGGATAATTCTAAGTTTTGCAAAGGGAATATCTGCACCTTGTAGCTTGAAATAAAGTGCATCAATATTCATCGCATCATTTGCACTTGAATTTGAAACAGATTTGGCAAGGGTTTTATAAACTAAAGCGAATTCATCTCTTGTGGGGATAATTCTAGTGCCTAGGCGTTTATCAAAGCCTTCTCCTCTGCGTATTTGCTCATATACCGATTTTGCGGCAAAATATTTATCCTGTTCGAAGTTGCTATGTCGTAGTTCCTTTATTTTTACCGAAACACTGCGGTTGTTGTTATATTCGTTCACTTCCAAGCTGCAAAGGAAATCAATGCTGTCTCCCAATGAATATGTAGAGTTGAACTGCGCAAAGGAACATGAAAAGCATATCGCAGTAAGCCTTGTTTTACCTTGCATAAGTGATAGGCGAATATATCTACCGTCCTTGAGTGCTGACACACGCTCCACAACTGCGCCCTTCACCATAAAGACAGGGGCAGGGTTGCCCTCCCCATAAGGCTCAAGAAGTTTAAGGGATTCGACATTTTCAAGGGTTGCCTCGCTTCCCACAAGTTCCATATCGGCAGTTTCCTCGCATACGGGCATAACGGGGAAGTTGTCCTTTGCATACTTTTCAAGCCGAAGTCTTAGCAGGGGGATATTCCCCTCGGTAATTGTAAGCCCTGCCGCTTTAGTATGCCCGCCAAACTTCTCTAATAAATCATCGCAGGCACTTAGTGCCTTAAACAGCGAAAAACCGTTCACACTGCGGCCTGATCCGCTGCCAACGCCGTCAGCTAAGCTTATAATAATCACAGGCTTTTCAAAGCGTGTCACAAGCCTTGATGCCACAATGCCGATTACGCCAGGGTTCCAGCCGCTACCATATACTACAAGCATTCTGCCGTGAGAAAGCTTTGGATCAGCTTCAATGGAGTCTAGAACCTCTTGCATTACTTTGTTTTCACTTGCTTTACGAGAGGTGTTAAATGTGCAAAGCTTCGCTGCTTTTTCAACCGCTTCATCATTATCCTCACAAAGCAAAAGTTCAACCGCATCATCTGCTGAAGAAAACCTGCCTGCCGCATTTATTCTCGGAGAAATGCCAAAGGCTATGGAGGTTGCTGTAAGGTTGTTTATATCGAGTCCACAAGCTTCAATCAAAGCTGAAAGCCCAAGGTTTTCGGTGTTTGCAATAAGCTCAAGCCCTCTTGAAACAATTATACGGTTCTCTCCTATTAAAGGCACTACGTCTCCGATTGTTCCAATAGCTGCAAGGTCACAAAACTGCTCAAGTACGGTATCATAATCGCCGTCCTCAAGAGCGCATATTAGCTTTAGCGCAACACCTGCTCCGCATAGAGGCTTAAAGGGAGATGGGTCGTCCTTGCGGTGAGGGTTAATGATCGCCACCGCCTTTGGTAGTTCCTCTGAAGGCTGATGATGGTCTGTAATAATAAGCTCCATGCCAAGCTCATCAATAAGCTCCGCTTCGGCATGGGCTGAAATTCCGTTATCAACAGTAATGATTAGGTTTACGCCCTGCTCGTTAAGTGAATGAATTGATTGTGTATTTAAGCCATATCCCTCGCCCTCACGCTTAGGGATATAGTAGATGACATCAGCTCCTGAAAAAGAAAGGTAGCTATACAACATGACCGTAGCGGTTACTCCGTCGCAATCATAATCGCCGTATACTGCAATGCTTTCCCCTGAATCAATAGCCTTGCGTATGCGCTTTACAGCTATAAACATATCCGTCAATAGATAAGGATCAGAAAGCTCCCCCTGTGCGCCACAAAATTCAGCTGCCTCCTCGGCGCTTTCAATTCCACGAGCTAAGAGCAGCTTTGCGACAAAATCCGTTGTCCCACAGCTAACCGCTAGTTGGCTTACCTTATTTTGTTGTACAGCCTTGACCTTCCACTTCTTCATTAATACATTCCTGTTCTATCTTAATTTTATATTTATGATTTTATTGCTATTATATCACTTTTGGTGTGACAATTCAATAGCAGGGGGCTTTGGCAAGGGTTTAAGGAAGAATAATAAAGTAGGCTATCCAACGTAAAAATACATGCAGATTTTGTTATACATATCATGGCTTATAGCTAGGGTAAGCTCCTCAACTGCTGAGAAATACTGTATTGTTTCACGCAAGTCAATAATTTTGCTTGCAGTTCCCTCGTTAATTGGCAGGGAGAGTAAATCGGACATTGTGCAGGTGTTGAGGTTGATTGAGTAATGGGCAGGTAGAGTCGTGGTAACAGCAGTGGTAATGGCGGTAGTAGTGGTTTCGCTTTCGGTGAAAATCGGATTTGTTGTGGGTTTGGTTTCCTCTGTGGTAGTAAGCCATGAATCAATATAGATATAAGGCTCAATAGAAGCATAAATGCCGATACCTATGCCGTTTACCTCCATAAGCTCCTTGGTGGAGTGGAATATGCCCACTTGCTCACGATATGCAATTATTCTATCCGCAAGCTTATCACCGATTCCATCAAGGGCAAGTAGCTCCTCCCTTGTAGCACTGTTTAAGTTAATCGGGAATGAAATTGTTGTAGCTGTTGTGGCAGTCGTGGCGGTGGTCGTGATAGTAGTGGTGGTTGTGGCAACGGTTGTCGTTGCTTTTGTGGTTGTAGTGGTTTTTGCTTTTGTGGCTTTCGAAGCGGTAGCAATAGGAATTTCTTCTGTGAAAATGGGGGTTGTATCTACTAATGTTTGCAATGCTTGGTCTATGTACAGATATGGAATAATCTTATTAAGTATGTTCTCGCCTATACCACTTACATTCATCAAATCCGTTAGGGAGGTGAACATACCGTTGCTGTTGCGGTAATCTATAATGCGGTTAGCTATAACCTCACCTATGCCGTTTAGCTGCATAAGCTCTTCTGCCGTGGCTGTGTTTAAGTCGAGGTATATGGATGTGGAGGCTGTCGGTGAGTTGGAGTTATGTAAATCAGAGGAGGAGTTCATATAGCTTACGCTGAGTGAATATTCTGATTCCCTTGAGCCTGCGACTTCATATATGAGCACCCCTATGATTGAAATTATGACGTACGCAAGCACTATAATAGGCAGCTTCTTCCCCTTTGCTAAGGAAGTTGATTTATCAGTGCCGAATGAATCTTCATCGTATATATTTCTGCTCATATTTACCTCCTAATCGAACGTATGTTCATAATTTGTTCACATAGATCAAGTATAGCAGATAATTCTATTTTATTCTACATAAAAACTCTGATTTTACAAGAAAATCAGAGTTTTTAGATATTTCTTCAATAAGTGCTTGACAACTACATTTCCTTATTAAACTTAACTTGATAATATATCCTTGCCCCAATCACAAATAAGTAGGCAAAAACCAACATCAGTATAGGTGCAACTTCAACCTGCATTAGTGCAAACGCCAGCATAAGCGCACTAAATACGAACACCATAATGTCGTAAGCTTTTGCCTTTGCGCTATTTCTTACCGCAATGTTTCGCTCATCTCTTATCTCGATTTCTTCTTTTTTCTTAATGTCAGGGTTTTTTCTCATTACCCTGTTGTTCACGATATTACCAATACCACTGCCGAATACACCGCAGCCTACTCCCATAAGAACGTATTGTAAGGGCAGTAAAATCCCTTGCGGCTCGGAAATAAGTTTAATCATAAGCAGCCCTGCGCCTAACAAAAGCAAGCCTAACAGCCCAATAAGATAGTTAAATCCAGTTTTCTTCATTGATTTTCCTCCTCATAAATAAATATTTCCTCAATGCTCATTTGAAAAAGTCTTGCAAGCTTAAAAGCAAGAATAATCGACGGGTTGTATCTCCCGTTTTCAAGAGAACTTATGGTTTGCCTTGACACCTCCAGCACTTCTGCCAGCTCCTCTTGGCTCTTTCCATGTTGTTTGCGGATTTCCTCCAACCTATTTTTCAATTTACTGCTCTCCTTAATGTAAAGTTAGCTTTCCACATCTACAGTATATCATATTGTTTTACAATGTCAAGTGTGCTTTACATGATATCAAAAAAAATTAGCGCCCTTATAGGGCGCTATGTTAATCTTGTAAACCGTATTTATCCTTTATACGTTCAAGCTTATTGCCAATAGGCTTTCCTAAAATAAGCAGGAATATTGCGTTTGAAAAAGCGTAAATCACTGTGGAGGTGGCTGATGACGCAATTGCAGCGATGTACCTAGTTAGATTAAAGTAGCCATCCCACCATAACACCGTCCACACGTCCATTAGCAGGGAGAAAAGAATTCCTGCTAAAACACCATAGGCGGATAGAACTATCCTGCTTGATTTAAGTTGCTTTGCAATAACCCCTGCTATTAAGCCGACTATCCCCCACGCAAACATTTGCAATGGTGTCCAAGGGCCTTGACCAAAATAAAAGTTTGAAATAAGAGCTGTGAGTGCGCCTGTCATAAACCCAGCTTGACTTCCGAAATAAATCGCTGTTATTACGACTATTGCTGTAACAGGCTTAAAACTCGGGATTGGGGCAAATATAATGCGCCCGACAACTGAAATCGCAATCATTATTGCAATTATAATCATTTGCTTTGTGCTTGCTTTGCCCTTTTCAAACCCTATAAAGAAAGGCACACAGGCCAGTATTGTCACACATAGCGAAATCCATGCGGCATATTTGTTATCGAAAACTTTAACGCCGATAATAATAATCATAGGAATACATACTACTATAAGAAAGTATTGAAGTATTTTTTTAGCCATTTTTTACCCCGTTTATATTGCACATTTCCACCACCGCTTCACAGGTCACAGCGCCCTTGTACATATGCCTTGCAATGCGATTTGCGGCAGTAGTGTAAAAGTTATTATCCGCAAAAAAACGCTCCGGTGTGTCAACGGACACAATTTCGCCATCGAAAAAGAGCGCACAGCGGTCGCTGTATTGCGCGGCAAATTCAACGTCGTGAGTTACAATAACTATTGTGATGTTGTCAGCTTTCAGCTCGGTTAGAATTGCTCCAAGTGCTTTCTTTGAGTGGGCGTCAATGCCCTTTGTCGGCTCGTCAAGGAGGAGTATTCTCGGCTCAAGCAAGAGCATTTTTGCAAGTGCGCATTTTTGCTGTTCCCCTCCGCTTAGATCGTAGGGGTGCTTTTGCAGTAGCTGCATGATACTTAGTCTTTGGGCGACATTTGCTATTTTCGACTCTCGTTGCACTTGTTCAACGTTCATTACACTTAGTATTTCAACAAAGTCATCATAAACAGTGCTTTCCAGAAACACATCCTGAGGGTTTTGTGGCAATAATGCGATATTTCGGCGGTATAGCTCGGCAGTTTTGTAAGCCTCTATACTCTTTCCCTGTATTTTCACCTTCCCACGATAGGCTTTATTAAGCCCTGAAATCACGTTTAGGGTTGTGGTTTTTCCTGTTGCGTTTCCTCCAAGTAGGCAGAAAACCTCCCCCTCGTACACTTGCATTTCCACACCGCGCAATATATCGGGAGCGTTTTTTTCATAGCGAAACCAAACTTTTTTTAGCTCAATTGCGACTTTGTCTGAATGTTCGTATTCAGGTAGAGTATACTCATTTTTTTCATTTGTGAAGTTGTCGCTTAGAAAGTTCCTACCCTCTTTGACCGTAAGCGGGCATTCCACAGGGACATTCAAGGCATTGTATATGCGCACTGCGCTAGGCAGACCTAGAAGCATATTGTGGTTAATATCAATGGTTTTTAGCTCCTCGCCAATTTTCTTTGGGGTGTCAAATAAAAGAACTTTTCCTTCTTCCATCAGCACTACCCTATCAGCGGAGGGGAATACGTCCTCTAGTCGATGCTCCACAAGTATAATAGTAAGTCCAAGCTCACGATTGAGCCTGCGAATAGTGGAGATGAAATCAGCTGCGGCAATGGGATCTAGCTGAGAAGTTGGTTCATCGAGTATAAGAATTTTTGGCTGCATAACCATAACTGCGGCAAGATTTAAAAGCTGCTTTTGCCCGCCTGACAGCACGTCAGTGTCGCTGCGAAACCAGTCTTGAATGCCAAAGTAACTTGCCATTTCTCCAACTCTACGCCGAATTACGGAGCTTTCGATGCCTAGATTTTCAAGTCCAAAGGCTAGTTCATGCCAAACCTTGTCTGTGACTATTTGGTTATCAGGGTTTTGGAGAACATATCCGATTTCATGAGCGCTTGCTTTGTCCGATAACTCATTTAATGGCATACTTTTATAATATATTTCACCCTCTCGTTCGCCGAAGGGGGCAAGTTCTCTTTTTATAAGCTTTAGCAGGGTGGTTTTTCCACAGCCTGTTTCGCCGCATACCACGATAAATTCACCGCTTTGAATGCTGAGATTAACGTTATCTATAGCTTTTTTATCTGTCTTTGGATAAGTAAAGCTTAAATTTTCGATGCGAAGTATTTCCATTTTAGATTCTCCTTAATTTCAACCGCAAAGGGCAAAAATGCAAGTGCAAAGTATGCAAGATAGGTAATTACAGATGGTGTTGTAAAGCTAATTTCGCTAATGGTCGGATAAAATGAAAAGTTGACTGTCCCTGTGGAAACTCCAAAAAGCGTAATCGCAAGAAGTGACACGCTGCTTATAAGCAGTATAAAATCCCTTGTAGTAAAACGAAACAGCGAAAAACTGCTGCGGTCTTGAAGTCCATAGCCTCTTGCTTTCATTGATGCAGATGTTTCAACCGAGTTTTCAAGTGACCAAGTGATAAGTGCAGACAAAACACGCAAGCTTGCTTGAATTTTTACTTTGATGCCGCCTGAGGCATATAAGCCCATTGCTCTTTGTGTGCGGCTGACCTTGTGCATTTGCCTTGTAAGCATCGGTATAAAGCGCATTGACATGGACATTACAAGGGATAGCTTCGGGAGTGACCTGCCAAATAGGTACAGGGTTTTGTCGCTTGTCATCACCTTGCTATAACACTTAAACCAAGCTATAACCGAGATAATCATCACCGCTACTCCTGCGCCGTTTGCAAGGGATTCAAAGGTAATTGGGATACTTCCTATGAAGAACAGTGAAGTTTCACCGTTATGAGAAAATAGAGGGTTGGTGATGCTAATAAGCAGAAAAATCGCAGTGTACATAACGAAATCCTTGAGGGTTTCCTTACGACTTTGCAAAACGGCACAAAAAGCCAAGCCGCCGATTAGTGCGGCAGCTTGAAGTATAGGATTCCATACGAACATTGCGACTAAGATAACCGCAAGAAAAAACATTACTAATGTAACAGGATGATAATTCCCAAACTCTTTCACTTTTACCTCCGTTTATAAAGCTAGTAGATTAACCTTAAACCAGTTCACGCACCAATGAATCAATGTCCCCAGCCAAATAATCAATGGGTGGAATTTGAATCATAGTGTAGCAGCCGGGGGTTTGCTTTATTACCGCACGAGCTGCGGAAACTAGAATTTGCCCTGTTAGAGGGGGGTTATTGATGCTCATATTAAACTCTAAACGCTGATTGTTTGTAGTGCCTGAAACACCCTTTCTGGATAAGCTTACACCATGGCCTGAATCCCTTAGCTTGTCCACGCTTTCAACCTGCATAACATGGGTTTCATCATGTGCAAAATAATCGTCCTCTTTTATCGCCTTAGAAACTTCGGCGAAGTCCGCACCTTGAAAAAGCTCCACATAAACCATTCTTCTATGAACACCTGAGCCTAGGGGGATAGTCATAGAAAGTGCGTCCTTTACGCCCTCTTTCGACTTTACTGCAACTGTATGTCCCATGCTCATGCCGGGGCCGAAATCAGTAAAGGTTATGCCCTTAGGAAGCATTGCCATAAACATCGCTCTTATTACCGAATCGCTACCGGGATCCCAGCCTGCGGCAGTAATAGCGGCACAACTATTTTCCTTTGCGACTTTATCAAGTTCCTTGCGCACATCGGCTATTCTAGTATGAATATCAAAGCTGTCAACAGTGGATATGCCCTTTGCAAGGAGTGTTGCCGCTACTTCCGGCACAGCACGGCTGGGCAGGCATAAAATAGCTACATCTATATTTTTCAGCTGCGAAACATCCTTTATCACAGGCACATTTGCGCTAATTTGCGCTGTTTCAACGATACATTCAAGAGAAAAATCCGCGTTTTGCATTACTGCTTCATACGCTGCTTTGCCGATATTTCCAAAGCCTACAATTGCTACTTTAATCATAATTGTCCCCTTCTCTATTTGAGTAATCAGTTTTATTATAGCATTCTGATAGGAAAAAAACAACAGCCAATTATTCATTGGCTGTTGTTTGCATACATATTTTATCGAGTGCCTTTTCTACCCACGCATTCCCTTTTGGAGAACATTTGTATAAACGAAGGATTCCTTAGGCTCAATTTCCTTAATCTCGAAAAGCTCCGAAACAGTCACAAATTGATAGCCTTCATCTAAAAGCGCAGGAATAAGCAAGTCAAGTGCTTCAACGGTTAGTTTATTCCCCTGCGCATCATGAAGCAGGATAATACCGCCGTCTTTAATCTGGTCCATAATTAGGTCGCACCTTGTTTGAGCGTCATAGCTATCGTCCCAGTCATTAGCGCCATAACCTGCAATAAAAGGCAAATCAATCGCTTCATGCATTGTGTTGTTCACAGCGATATATGGAGGGCGGAAAAACTTCGGTGCTACCCCTGTAATCTCCTCGATTTTCTCGGAGGTGTACTCAATTTCAGCTGTAATATCCTCTGCTGTCATTTTGTCCATGTAGGCATGGGTTTGGGAGTGGTTGTTGATTTCACAGCCTATGTCAAAAGCAAGCTTTATTGACTCTGCGGTATCATCATTGATTTTATCGCCTATTACAAAGAACGATGCCACTACTTGATGTTTTTGAAGCTTTTCAATTACTTGCAGGGTGGTGGTGGTGTTAGGGCCGTCATCAAAGGTCAGTGCAATGACTGGCTTAGTAGAATCTATCTCTGCTCGTAAAATCACGTCAGCTATTTCGCTCCCCTCAGATACTTGGCTTGTTGTTTCCTCTGAACTTTTTTCATCTTGCTCGCTTTCCATAGGTGTTTTGCTCGTACAAGCTGTAAACATCAATACAGCAAGAAGAATAAATAATATACGCTTTTTCATTAATTTCTCCTTCACTTAACCTAAAGTTGATTTATACATCAGTTTATTCTGGGAGAATTTCTTGAATCTTTTCAACTAGCTTGCCAGCTGCCTTTATATGTGTAGTCTCAGTAGGGTGCCAATCAGCTGCATGGCCGTCCTCCTGTCTTTGCTCACTAAACTTAAATAGCTCGATATTTTCGTCCCCTGTTTCCTCAACATAGGTATTAACTGCAAGCTCAATAGAGGAATACAATTGAGCGCCCATTATTCCTAAAGAGCAGATTATTGTTGCGTCAGGGTTTTTCTCACGAATTGTTTTAATGAACTTGCCATATTCCTCAGTAAAGGATGCTATCCTGTCTTCCTTGCCCTTGGTGTAGCTGCTGTCGTTGGTGCCGAGGTTAACAAGGATAATATCAGGCTGAGCAGCTGAGAAGTCCCACTTAATATCCTGAGGCTTTTCACTACCAAAGTCGCCGTATGTAAAGCCAAGCGTATCGTAATACTGGGGAATTGTTTGGTTGGAAACGGGTTTATCGTCGGAGGAGTAGCCTGAAATAATGCCATATCCGCTTATTGCTACCATGCTGTAATCAGCATTTAATGTTTGAGCGGTTTTGTAGGCATATGCCCTTGTTACATCTTCAGTTGTGGTGGAGAAATGATGGTCACGATCCTCATCATCAACACCATATCCGCAGGTAATGGAGTCACCTATAAACTCAATAAGCAGCTCCTTTTTCTCGGTTGGCTCGATTTTTCCGCCCTCAACTTCAATAGAACCTATACCAAAGGTGGACATTGCAGTTTCGGAAAGCTTTACTATTTTAATAGTCGCATTAGTAGCTTCAGTTTCGTCTACAACAACAAACTGGTTTTCCTGCTTTGTGAGCATTTCATCAACTACACGCTTATCGTTGACGTAAATCGCAACGCGTGCATGGTTGTCAACTTCGCTTGTGGTGCTGACAGAATCGCCGACAATATTTATAGTGCATTTTGTTCCGCTGAACTTAAATTCAGCACCAGTGCCTGAAAATGCGCACCAAAGAATATCTTTGTCTGAATAGTATGTACGCCCAAGTTGCTTGACATTTTCGGGCTTTGCGGTGTAGGTTTGGTTCATTTCAGTAATTATCTCCTCAGATGATTTGTCATTTGAACTTTCTTCCGAAATGGTTTGTCCGCAAGCGGATAGCATTATGCCGCATGCAAGCAGTAAACAGCCTATGCGAAGTTTTTTCATAATTACAGCTCCTTTAATAAGGTTTTATATGATTATATCACTATGGTGTTTATTAGTCAAATAGTTTTAGCTACTTTGTTGCTTAAATTTCAACAAGTATATAGCTAAATTGTAGCTTACGATAAGCTAAATGGAGTTAAGTGTTGGTATGATAATAATATAGCATGAGTTTGTGTCTAAATATATTCTGTGAAAAGCTCTGTTTCTCCGTTTTTAAGTGCTGTAATTAAGTCTTGTATATCTGCTAAAGTTCTATCTGATTTAACACCACACAGCCTTTGTTGAGCGCCACTATGATTGTCAGAACCGCTTATTTGTAGCAGGTGATAATTCTCTGCATACTCCTTCGCTCTTTCATTTTCGAAGTCATTTCTGTTTGCATTTATTGTCTCAATGCCGTCAACCTTTCGTGGAAACAAGCGAATTGCTTCTATATGGGAATCCTCTCTAAAGGGGTGCGCTTGAACAACAAAGCCGCCTTCACTTCTTACAAGGTCTAGATATTCATTTACGCTTAAATCCAGTAAGTTAGGATGGTTTATAAGCCAGCTCTTATCCAACCCGTAGGTCAGAAAATCAGTGCCGAAATATGAATACTCCCAGCCAAAAAATACGTCAATCCCTATCTTTTGACCATGTATCAAAGCTTTTTCATATCCGCTACAAAACATTTCTATTCGCTGCGCCCAATCTAAGTTGTGCGCAACTGTTGTATTTCCGTTTAAAAAGTGATCAGTGATGCAAATTCCTCTAAAACCTCTATCTTTGTAAAACTGCACAAGCTCCTGCGCCGGAATTGAAGCGCATCTGCTGACTTCATGTGTGTGAGTATGCATTTCATATTTGAAACTGTTGATTGAAACCCTCTCCCTGCTGATTTTATTGCTGCGTTAAACTTTAGTGATTAGATAATGTACTACTATATATTTTATAGTATTTTCTTATGGAAAACAAGACTCTGAGAGCAGGAGTGTAGAAAATCATGTATTATCCCTCAAAAACGAAAACCACATGGCACTTTGAGCCGTGTGGTTTTCGTTTTATTGGTAGTGCCGATAGGGAAACGATTATGGTAAGTAACTTGTTTGAAACTTTATTCGAAATACTTGCTAAGCTCAAACGGTTGTAGCCATTTGCCGTCCTTGTAGACACGCATAATGCCCCATGAAAACTCATCTAGCAGCGCAACCTTGCCGTCAATTCGCCCGAACTCCATCTTAATATCGTAGAGGGTCAGACCTTTTGCCGCTAAATCGTCATGTATTATTGCTGTTGCCTGCTTAGTGCGAGCTACTAAATCCTCATATTCAGCATAAGACACTATGCCCAGCATATTCAAAGCGTCAGCGGCGATCATCGGGTCGCCTCGCACATCGTCTTTTAGGCTTACCTCGACGTAGTAATCCAAATCCTGCCCCTCTGTGCAATAGTCGCCATAACGGCGGAAGAAGCTGCCCACTGCTTTCAGACGGCAAATCACTTCTATCCCTGCCTTGCCGCCGAATTGTGT
>CAZLMF010000025.1:0-1908 GCA_964560565.1 uncultured Oscillospiraceae bacterium | reverse complement strand
TTTATGTACTTAAATTTCAGCTTTTCGGCAGGTTTCATCACTTGTAGCATTTCATATGTTTCATTTTCATCATCAATGGTAAGCTTTTTTAAATCATAAAGCATATTTAAAACTCCAATATAATTAATCTTTGTTTAAATAATATCACAAATGACTATTCATTTCAACTATAATGTAAAAAACTGTCGACAAGAATCGACAGTTTTTTGCTAGGCTGAGAAAGTGTATTTGCAGTAAAACGCACAACCGCTTTTATTTCCCTGAACCAACAAAGCTGTTGCACATATTGTCTTCTACTCTGAAGGATGCATCTACAACGGAACCATTTGGATTGCGCCAAACAAATCCATTTGTTGATGAGTTTTTTGAAACCAACACACCATCAACGCCGCCTACATACTCTTTGAAATCATTGTAAAATATTCCTTCGCTTACTTTTGCTTTTAAAGCGTCTAAATCCTTAATTTTAACCTTGCTGTTTTCGACATCCTTATTATCATAAAGCAAGCTGACAGAGAGAGCCGCTGACGTATCGTCTACTCTGAATACTGCGCTGAAGTTCTCCCATGTATATGTAGCATTATCGGAGCGAACCTCGCCCTCAGAACCGATTACTTCGTTAATTTTCTCAAGAGAATCTCCGACTTCGATCTGGTTTATCAAATCGAAAAAATCCTTGCTGCCGGCTCCCCCGCCGCTAGAACCATTGCTGCATCCGGTAAGCATAACCAATAACGAAACCATAAGAACTAATGCTGTTTTTTTCATGTTTATCTCCTCATATTATTATGTCATGAAGACGGTTTTCTGAATTTTCTAAAAAGATAGAAATCATAACCGTTTATCATCTCAAAAGATTCACTCCATAAAGGAGCAAGGGGCTTTGTTTGCGTAGCTTCCATTTGCACAAGCCACAAGCTGGAACGATCTGAGTTCACTGAGTAAAGCTGCAAAAAGCAACGCGACAAATTTTGACAAAAAGTTTGTCACGTTGTCATGCGAGCCCCGCTGTATTAAGATGTCATCTACTTTTTAGTGCGGGGATTTGAACTAACTAGCTAAGGATTGTGCTTATTAGTTTTAATAGAGTTTTAATGTCCATTCAAAGCCGTCATTTTTTTTACGCCGTTCATACATCATTTCTGTAATAGTATCATCATCAAAAGCTTTTAACGTGTCTAAGAAGCCATTTGCTACATTTTTTTCGTTTAGCTCGCTACGCTCCATCCAAACCATTTCTCCCTCATCAGATGATATTAATTCTCCTTCAAATTCATTTGTTTTGAAATAAATTACAATATATCTTTCGTCATCTTCGGTTTGGAATTGTTTAATGCCACAAAGTTTAGGATTATGAATTGTTAGACCAGTTTCCTCAAATATTTCTCTTTTGATTCCAAGTACAAAAGATTCTTCCTTTTCTATATGTCCACCCGGAAAAGTTAGGCCAACCCAACCTGATACCTTATCTTGAAGGAGAATTTTATCATCTTTATAGATCATACATAATGCAGTAACGATTGCTTTTTCAGTTTTAGACATTTGTCAGTTACCCTCCAAATCTAATGTAAATTACTTTATTTCATTTTATCACAGAAAAGATAAAAAGTCATGTATGAGTTCAAATCCTCATACACGACTTTAATGTGGTGCGGATAAGAGGACTTGAACCTCCACGGTATTGCTACCACTGGCACCTGAAGCCAGCGCGTCTGCCGATTCCGCCATATCCGCATATGTAGGCGCAAAAAATATATTACCACATTTCACCTTAAAATGCAAGATATTTTTAGCACCTTGCGCCTATTTTGTTTTTTGGGGATATGGGCAATTCTCATTAAGTGGGCAGCTTTCGCATGAAGGCTTTCGGGCTGTGCAAATTGCCCTGCCATGCCAAACAATACGGTG
>CAZLMF010000024.1:7166-20312 GCA_964560565.1 uncultured Oscillospiraceae bacterium | reverse complement strand
GAATCAGCTTGAGGATGTACTCAAGGAAATTCCCCGTGTTCGTGAGGACGCAGGATTCCCGCCTCTTGTTACACCTACCTCCCAGATTGTTGGCACACAAGCTGTGTTCAACGTTATCATGGGCGAGAGATATAAGACGGTCACAAAGGAGTTTAAAGGTTTAATTCGCGGTGAATACGGACGTACTCCCGTTGCAATTGACCCTGACTTCCGCAAGAGGATTATCGGCGATGACGAGCCTATCGATTGCCGTCCTGCGGATTTACTAAAACCTGAGCTTAGCAAGCTTCGTGAGGAGTGCGCTGAGTGGATTGAGCAGGAGGAGGATGTACTGTCCTACGCTCAGTTTGGACAGGTGGCATTGAAATTCTTTGAGAATCGCCGCAATGCTAGATTTGGCATAGACTCTGCACATGCTGACTCTGTCAACATGGTACATCCTGTATAATTTAAAAGATGGGTTGCACTGTGCAACCCATCTTTTGTAAAAAAACTTACCTAGCTGAATAAAGTAAAAATACTTGTCAACACTTTCAGTGAAAAACATTGGAGGAATTGACATGAAAAAACTTGATTTAGCCCTACTAATTGGACTTATTGCAGCGATAATGCTTGGGAACTTTTCAGCCTTTGCACAGGATTGCGAGGACTTGCGCACAAGCGTAATGCGCTTGCACATTCTTGCAAACTCAGATAGCGAAGCCGACCAGCAGTTGAAGCTTATGGTGCGTGACCGCATACTTACTCAAAGTGGCGACATATTTACCTCAGGTGACACCCTTGAGATGGCTGAAAAAGCGGTAGCTCAAAATCTTGATGAAATTGAAGCTATTGCATTAGAGGTAATAATGGAGCAGGGGTATGATTATACTGTTGATGCACAGATTACAAATATGTACTTCACAACTAGGGTTTATGACGATATTACAATGCCGGCAGGATATTATGACGCTTTGCGCATAGTGATAGGCGAGGGTAAGGGCAAAAACTGGTGGTGCGTGCTGTTTCCGCCACTATGCTTACCTGCAGCGATGGACCATGACGAGGAGTTCACAGAAGACCAGTTAAAGGTTCTAGAAAGCGGCAGCCGATACAAGGTGAAGTTTAAGCTGGTCGAAGTATTTGAGGATGTAAGAAACTTTCTTGCTCAAAAACTTCAAAGCCGCAGACAAGCAAAAAGACAAGTTTCATGGTGAAAATCTGTTGACACAAGCAATTTGTTATGATATAATAATCAAGCCGCGTATGCATGGCTTTAAGTGGATTTATCCCGCCTAGACATAGCGAGACCGTAATAAAGGAATGATATAATGTACGCAGTTATTGAAACCGGCGGCAAGCAGTATCAAGTTAAGGAAGGCGACATCGTCTTTATTGAGAAGCTTGGAATAGACGCCGAAGAGAATATTACCTTTGACAAGGTAGTTTTACTGGGCAAGGATGACGGAATGGTTATCGGCGCTCCTTATGTTGAGTCTGCAAGCGTTGCAGCTAAGGTTCTAAAGAATGGCAGAGGCAAGAAAATTAGAATTTTCACCTACAAGCCAAAGAAGGGCTCTAGCCGCAGAATGGGACATAGACAGCCATACTCACAGGTTCGTATTGAATCTATCAACGGCTAAGCTATGGTTATTGCGAAATTTACTATGCGCGCCTCTGATGAGCAATTCATAGGATTTGACGTATCCGGTCACGCGGATTATGCCGACGAGGGCGAGGATATTGTTTGCGCAGGTGTTTCATCGGCAGTTATGCTTACTGCCAATACAATAACAGAATGTTATAAAAGTAATGCTAAGGTTTTCGCAGGGGACGGAAGTATCAAGCTGGAGCTTGAACGTGACTGCAACGACAGAGGTGTATTGATGTCCATGCAAGGGCTTCATATGCACTTAGGTTTTCTTTCCGAGGATTTCCCCGGGGCTGTTGCCGTTTCCGTAAAGAAGGTTTAGCTTATAGACCATAAAGCATATTCGTTAATTTGAACAATACTAAAACCGAGAGGAATGGATATAATATGTTAAGAATCAGCTTGCAATTTTTTGCACATAAAAAGGGAGTTGGCTCAACTAAGAACGGTAGAGACTCCAAGTCCAAGCGCCTTGGCGTTAAGCGCGGTGACGGTCAATTTGTACTAGCAGGGAACATACTTGTCCGCCAGAGAGGCACACATATTCACCCCGGAAACAATGTTTCTCGCGGCTCTGACGACACACTGTTTGCACTTGTTGACGGTAAGGTTAAGTTTGAGCGCATGGGCAAGGATAGAAAAAAGGTTAGCGTTTACGCTGCTGAGTAGTTCGAAGGAGGGTAGTAACCCTCCTTCTTTTTTGCTAATTTGCTAATGTGATAAAGCGTTAGCGTTAGTTTTCATGTATGGTATTTACCCAGAGCATGAATGAAAGGACATGAAGTATAGCTATGTTTGTTGATTTAGTTAAAATCTCCATAAAGGCTGGTGACGGCGGCGATGGTATTGTAAGCTTTCATCGTGAAAAGTACGTCAATTCAGGTGGCCCTGACGGTGGTGACGGTGGACGTGGCGGCGATATAATCTTTGTTGCTGACGACAACCTTTCCACGCTTATTGATTTTCGTTACAAAAGAAAATATGTTGCACCAAGTGGTGAAAACGGTGGTTCAAGGAAGTGCAGCGGAAAAGCAGCTAAACCCCTTACCATTAAGGTGCCCCGTGGCACTCTAATTAAGGACAGTAAAACAGGTCGCATTATTGCTGACATTTCAAGCAAGGAGCCTGTTGTTATCGCTAAGGGAGGCAAGGGCGGCGCTGGTAATCAACATTTTGCAACCCCTACAAGGCAGACTCCACGCTTTGCCAAGCGCGGTTATCCAGGAGAGGACTTCAACGTGACATTGGAGCTAAAGCTTCTGGCTGACGTTGGGCTTGTAGGTTTCCCAAACGTGGGCAAATCCACGCTTATTTCTGTTGTAAGTGCCGCAAAGCCCAAAATCGCAAATTACCACTTTACCACACTTACCCCTGTATTGGGCGTAGTGCGTATTGATGAGGGTAAAAGCTTTGTTATGGCTGATATACCGGGACTTATCGAGGGCGCAAGTGACGGGCTTGGATTGGGGCATGAATTTTTACGTCATGTTGAGCGATGCCGTTTGATAGTTCATATAGTGGATGTATCAGGCATTGAAGGGCGTGACCCAAAAGAGGACTTCGAAGTAATAATGCAAGAGCTTAACAGCTTTGGCGATGAACTTTCAAGCAGACCAATGATAGTGGCGGCAAACAAGGCTGATATTGCCACCGAAGAACAGTTAAAGGACTTTGAGCAGTTTGCAAAGGAAAAGGGTTTACCCTTTTTCACCATTTCCGCTGTGACAAAGCTAGGAACAGAGAAGCTTGTAGATGCCATCGCAGCAAAGCTTGATGAACTGCCTCCAATTAAGCAGTATGAGGTTGAACCCTTATCACTTGAGGAAATTACAAAGGTTGAGGCTGAGCGCAATAGCGCATTCACCATTGAGTTGGTTGACGGAACGTATATCGTTAATGCTCAGTGGCTTGGGCATGTGCTTGCAAACTGCAATATGGATGACTATGAAAGCCTTCAGTATTTCCAGCGTCAGCTGCGTCAAAGCGGTATCATAGATGAGCTTGAGCGAATGGGAATCAAGGAGGGCGACACAGTTAGCATCCTTGACTTTGAGTTTGAGTTTATAAACTAGCACAATCTTTTGAGAGGACATCATATATGACAATATCCATATCGGAGCATAAAAAGCTTACTCCCGCACAAGCACGCCAGTATAGCCCCTTAGGACTTGCTTTTTTCGGCGATAGCGTATATGAGTTGCTTGTGAGGGAAAAACTTATACTTTCAGCTAATATGCAGGCTGCAAAGCTGCACCGTGCATCGGTAAGGCTTGTATGCGCATCATTTCAAGCGGAAGCTGCAATGAGGCTGGAGTCTGCTCTTTCCGAGGAGGAAAGCGATATTCTAAGGCGTGGGCGCAACTGCACAGGCAATCATGTGCCTAAATCCTCAAGTCCTGCACAATACCACCTTGCAACCGGTCTTGAAGCACTCTTTGGATACCTGTATTTGATTGGCGACAGTGAAAGAATTTACGAGCTGTTTGAGATGATAATGGAGGATAAGGATGAAACCAATAAAGAATAAAGCTGCCAACTGGCTTATTGACATTTTGGTTATGATTATAGGCAATGGAATATTTGCCTTAGGAGTCCATAGCTTTACAGCTCCAAACGATATTGCACCGGGCGGTGTAACGGGTATTGCAACCGTCATCAACACTTTAATAAATATGCCGATAGGAACAATTGTAGCGATTATTAACATTCCTTTGGTTTTACTGGGCTTTAAGTTTTTAAGGCTTAAACCCATGATAAGAACGATTATTTCAATTGTTCTATTCACGGTGCTGATGGACTTTGCTTTTGTAAACATTCCTGTTTACAAGGGTGATCCTATGCTTGCAGCAATCTTCGGCGGTGCAATGATAGGCTTTGGCATTGGACTTGTGTATATACGAGAGGGAACAACGGGCGGTGTTGATATAACAAACCGCATTATTCAGCAGAAGTTTCCTTATATAAAGCTTAGTAATATCACGTTCATTGCCGATCTTTTCACGATAATAATTGCTGTTTTCACCTATAAAAATATTGAAGTTGCTCTTTATGCGATAATAGCCATGTTTGTTTGCTCGAGGGTTTTAGATGCGATATTGTACGGCATGAGTGAGAGTAAAATGCTAATGATTATCACCGATTTCCCCGATGAAATTGCAGCGGAGATTATCAAGTTGCCCAGAGGGGTCACCAAGTTAAAGGGAATAGGCGCATACTCAGGCAAGGATAAAACAGTTGTCATGTGTGTTACTGCCAGAAACCAATACTATCGCATTCGCCGGCGAGTACAGGCAATTGACCCCAAAGCGTTTATGATAATATCTGATGCAAGTGAAGTCTTAGGCGAAGGCTTTAAGGAACGAAGTTATTAAGCAGAATACAAAAAGTCCGCTAATTTTTATAGCGGACTTTTTTATTTAAGAGGGTTTAAGCATTAAACATACTTTCGCACACCCTCTATATGTAGATAACGAATTTGCTCAATATTGTAGGTATTTAGCGGTCTTTGCAGCGCATCATAGGTATGCGCATTGACAAGGGTATCTGCCATTCCTCCTGCTTGTATTACAACCACCGAGTGGTGAAAGTACCCCTGCCCTGTATCAAGCTGTATTATATCCCCGGGCATGATGCCACCTAGCTCAACGATTGAAGCGTAAGGACCTACACCCTCATTGCGTACAAGAAAATTATACAGATATACTACCGCTGTCCAAGCAGGAGCACGGTCGTAGGCACTGTTATAATACCAGCCCATTGTGGGGGTATAATTCATTACACCTGCCCCTGCATAAATGCATTGGGAGCAGAAGTTAGAGCAATCACCACCTAGATTTTCGAAATCGAGGAAACGTGGATTGCGCTTTAAAGCCCATTCATTGGAATAAGCAACAGCAGAAGAGCGGTTATAGTCAAATCGTGCCAGCATTTTATCACCTCACAAGGATATATATCATGCTATGCAGTAGCCTCATGATTTGACGACGAAATCAAATTATTTAGCATAAACTTTATGGAATATTACCAATTATAATCGTTTTCACTATTGACTTTACTTAGCACATTATATAAAATTGTATTAGAAATGCTATAAGAGGAGATATAAATATGAATGAACAGGAAGTTCGCGAGCAAATATGCGATGTCTGCCACAAAATGTGGCAATTAGGCTGGGTAGCGGCAAATGATGGCAACGTTTCAGTTAGACTTGATAAGGACACATATCTTGCCACCCCAACAGGCATGAGTAAGAGCTTTATCACCCCAGAAAGACTTGTAAAAATCAATGGTAAAGGTGAGGTTTTAGAGGGACTTGAGGGCTATCGCCCTTCTTCCGAGATTAAAATGCACCTGCGTTGCTATGAGGAGCGTGAGGATGTAGGCGCAGTTGTTCATGCGCATCCGCCTACTGCAACAGGTTTTGCTGTGGCGCACCTTGATATGGACAGGTACACAATGATTGAATCAGTTATTGCTATCGGTTCAGTGCCTGTCACTCCTTATGGAACACCCTCAACCTATGAAGTCCCCGATGCAATTACACCATACCTGCAGGAGCATGATGTATTGCTGCTTGCAAACCATGGAGCGCTTTCAGTGGGCGCAGATGTAATCACCGCCTACTACCGCATGGAAACTCTTGAGCTTTGGGCGAAAATCAGCCTTACAGCACATTTACTAGGCGGCGAGAAGGAAATCTCTAATGAGAACATTGATAGACTATGCAAAATGCGCGAGGGTTATGGTGTTACAGGCAAGCACCCTGGATTTAAGCGTTATAGATCTGAATAAATACAACGAGAGGCAGGACATGATATGAGTGCAACCCCGACAAACCCTAAACGTGTACTTGCCATTGACCTTGGCGCATCTAGCGGTAGGGCAATTCTAGGGAGCTTTGACGGCAAGCAAATCACCTTGCAGGAGCTGCACCGCTTTACAAATGAGCCTGTTATGGTGGGAAATACACTTTATTGGGATGTGCTAAGGCTATTGTATGAAATCAAGCAGGGGATAGCAAAGGCTGCACAAATAGGCTTTGACAGTCTTGGAATAGACACTTGGGGCGTGGACTTCGGCTTGATTGACAGTGACGGCGCAATGATTGAAAACCCCGTGCATTATCGTGATTCACGCACCTCAGGTATGCTTGAGGAAAGCTTTAAGCTTATAAGCAAGGAGGAGCTTTACTCCATAACAGGTAATCAACTAATGGAGATAAATACTGCCTTTCAACTGCTTTCACTTGCAAAAAACCGCCCACATATACTTGAACGTGCGGACAAGCTTTTACTAATGCCCGATTTGTTTGCATATATGCTGACAAATGTTAAAGCAAGCGAGCGTTCAATCGCTTCAACCTCTCAGCTTGTTGATGCAAATAAAGGCAAGTGGTCGCAAAGAGTGTTATCTGCACTTAGTATCCCTGAGAGGCTTTTCACACCCATTGTAAACTCCGGCACTACACTAGGGCAGCTTACCCCTGAGGTTTGTACAGAGCTTAACATCAAGCCTGCTAAGGTTATTGCTGTTTGCGCTCATGATACGCAAAGCGCGGTACAAGCTGTGCCTGCTAAAGAAAAGGATTTTATCTTTATCAGCTGTGGCACATGGTCGCTTTTTGGAACAGAGCTTCCAAAACCCATATTAAACGAGGATTCCGCAAGGCTTAATGTCACAAATGAAGCAGGCTATGCTGGGACAACCACCTTCCTCAAAAACATAATAGGCTTATGGCTTATTCAAGAAAGCCGCCGTCAATGGGCAAGAGAGGGCAAGGAATATAGCTACGCTGAGCTTGAGCGACTTGCTCTTGCAACTGAACCTTTTAAGTGCTTTATCGACCCCGATGCACCCGAATTTGTGCCACAAGGGGACATTCCAAAGCGAGTGCGTGAATATTGCTCTCGCACAGGTCAATATGTACCCGAAACCGTTGGCGAGGTTATGCGCTGTATATATGAAAGTCTAGCGCTAAAGTACAGAAACGCCTTTGATGAGATAAGGGCTTGCACAGGCAAGGAGTATTCCACTATCCATGTTGTAGGCGGCGGCGCAAAGGACGGTTTGCTTTGCCGAATGACCGCAAACTCATGTAATTGTGAGGTTATGGCAGGGCCTATCGAAGCTACTGTACTAGGCAATATCAGCACACAGCTCATAAGCTCAGGAGATATAAAGGATATGGAGCAGGCAAGGGAAATTATTGCTTCCTCACAGCCAATTAAGTGTTTTTCAGCTAAAGATACGGACAAATGGAATGAAGCATTTAGCAAATATATAAAATTTATATAGGAGATGGTAGTATGTTGTACCCCAAAATAGGCATTAGACCAATTATCGACGGTCGCTGGGGAGGCGTTCGCGAGGGGCTTGAGGAGCAGACAATGGGGCTTGCCAATATAGCTAAGGAGCTAATTGAGAGCAACGTTTTTTACGCAGATGGCACACCTGTTAAGTGTGTAATTGCTCCCACAACCATTGGCGGAGGCGCAGAGGCGTATAAGGCAACTGAATTTTTCTCAACCCAAAATGTTTGCGCTACACTTAGCGTTACACCCTGCTGGTGCTACGGCAGTGAAACAATGGATCTTGACCCAATGACAATTAAGGCTGTATGGGGCTTCAACGGCACAGAAAGACCTGGTGCTGTTTATCTTGCGGCTGCAATGGCGGCTCATAACCAAAGGGGATTACCTGCGTTTGCAATCTACGGGCATGATGTTCAAGACGCAGGGGATAAAAGCGTTCCCGATGACATGCGTGAGAAGATACTTCGTTTTGCACGCTGTGCAGTTACAGTAGGTCAGCTACGCAACAAGGCATATGTTGGAATTGGCGCAGTTTCAATGGGCATTTCAGGCTCATATACCGACGTGAATTTCTTCCAGAACTACCTCGGCATGAGACCTGAATGGGTTGATATGTCCGAGGTTCACCGCCGTATAACCCTTGAAATTTTCGATAAAGCTGAATTTGAGCGTGCTCTTGCATGGGCAAAGGAAAACTGCAAGGAAGGCGTTGATGTCAACGAAAAGCCTAAGACCAGAGAGCAAAAGGATGCTGACTGGGAATTTGTAGTTAAGATGACCTTGATTATTCGTGATATTATGTTTGGCAACGAAAAGCTAAACGATATTGGCAGGCATGAGGAAGCGCTTGGCAGAAACGCTATTGCCGCAGGCTTTCAAGGCCAAAGACAGTGGACAGACTGGCTTCCAAACGGTGACTTTTCCGAGGCTATTCTCAACTCAAGCTTTGACTGGAACGGCAAAAAGCAGCCCATCACTGTTGCAACCGAAAATGATGGCTTAAACGGAATATCAATGCTGTTTGGCAAGCTTCTGACTAACACGGCAAGCGTATTTGCTGACGTTAGAACATACTGGAGCCCTGATGCGGTTGAGCGTGTAACAGGCGTTCGCCCAACAGGTCGTGCAGCAAATGGATTCATCCACCTCATTAACTCAGGCGCTGCTGCTTTGGACGGCACAGGTGCTTGCAAAAATGAAAAGGGTGAGAATGTCATTAAAAAGTGGTGGGATGTCACTGACGAGGACGTTAAGGCAATGACGCAGGCAACCGACTGGTGCTCCGCCAATCTCGGTTATTTCAGAGGGGGAGGCTATTCCTCCCACTTTAAGACCTTAGCTGAAATGCCGGTTACAATGGTAAGAATTAATATAATTGACGGTATTGGCCCTGTTCTTCAGCTTGCAGAGGGGTATACAGTTACCCTGCCCGATGAGGTGCATGACAAGCTCGATAAGCGTACAGACCCAACATGGCCTACAACTTGGTTTGCGCCAAGGATAACAGGCACAGGCGCATTCAAGGATGTTTACACTGTCATGGCAAACTGGGGTGCAAACCACGGCGCATACACCTATGGGCATATCGGCAAGGACCTTATCACACTTGCAAGTATGCTTAGAATGCCTGTTTCCCTGCACAATGTGGACAGCGACGATATATACAGACCTCATGCATGGTCAGCTTTTGGAACAAAGGAGCTTGAAAGCGCGGATTATCGTGCTTGTCAGACTTACGGGGCACTTTATAAGTAAAGATAAAGAGATAAAAGGCTTGCGGAGCATATCTGCAAGCCTTTTATCGCAATAGTTTGGTTGACCTTTAATGGGGAAAAGTATATAATTAAAGTGTAACGCTAAAAATAGAAATCGCATGAATAAAACGGGAGTAGATAATTTTGAAGGAGTTAATTAGCTTTTTAAAGCCCTATAAAAAGCAGGTGATAATTGGGCCAATTTTCAAGCTCATGGAGGCAATATTCGAGCTTATTATTCCAATTATTATGGCAAGTCTTATTGACGTGGGTGTTGCTAACAACGATACAGGATATATCATAAAAATGAGCGTTATAATGTTTTTACTTGCGGCAACAGGGCTTGGCTGTGCATTGGTATGTCAGTATAGCGCCTCAGTGGCGTCGCAAGGATATGGGACAACCTTACGCAATCATCTTTTTGCTCACATAAACAGCTTTTCTTATGCAGAGCTTGATAGCTTTGGCGTAGCGTCCCTCTCTACAAGGATTACAAATGATGTTAACCAGCTTCAGGTTGCAGTTGCAATGCTTATAAGGCTTGCTATACGCGCACCTTTTCTTTGCATTGGTGGGCTGATTTCGGCGATGATAATAGATATGAAACTTGCCATTGTAATGGTGGTTACAATAATTATATTCGTTATTGTTCTGCCTATAATTATGTCAAAGACTGTCAAGCTTTATAGAGCAGTGCAGAAACGACTAGATAAAATGGCATTGATTGCAGGGGAAAACTTATCAGGTGTGCGTGTGATACGCGCCTTTGACAAAACGGAACAGGAAACGCAGCGCTTTGACAGCGCAAATGCTGACCACCAAAAGGCAGCAAAAAAAGCAGGCAGGCTATCCATGCTTTCAAACCCATTGACAACCTTCATAATGAATATGTCAATTTTAGCGATAATATGGTTCGGTGGTGCTAGGGTAAATAGCGGTTCAATGACACAGGGAGAAATAATTGCCTTTATAAACTACACATCGCAAATTTTATTGGCACTTATAGTCACAGCTAACCTTGTGGTGCTTTTCACAAAGGCAATTGCATCAGCTGGAAGGGTATCAGAGATAATGGCTGTTACCCCCTCTGTCACATTTAAGCAGGATGCCCTTGAATTGGGGGAAGAAGCTCCATCCGTTGAGTTTTGCAATGTTGACTTCGCCTTTAATGGCAGCGCTGAAAAGGCGCTTTCAGGAATAAACTTCAAAGCGACGCAGGGCACTACCACAGGCATAATCGGACTTACAGGCTCGGGAAAAACTGTTTTAATAAGCCTAATAGCAAGAATGTACGATGCAACAAGTGGCGAAGTGCTTATAAATAGTAAAAATGTGCGTGATATATCAAAGTCCTCACTTCGCAAAAATATAGCGGTTGTGCCCCAAAAAACCACGTTATTTTCAGGAACAATTGCAAGCAATGTTGCCTTTGGCAATGAAAGCGCAACGCAGGAGGATATACTTTGCGCCCTTGATACCGCGCAAGCGACCCAAATAATCGAACGTATTCCTGAGGGTATAAACGCACGAGTGGAGCGTGGAGGTACAAACCTTTCGGGAGGTCAGCGTCAGCGTATAGCTATCGCGCGTGCGCTTGCGATGAAGCCCTCTATACTCATCCTTGACGATTGCGCAAGCGCACTTGACTTTTTGACTGAGGCTAGGCTTCGCAAAGCCCTTAAGAAAAATACAGATGAAATGACGGTATTTATAGTTTCACAGCGTGTTGCAAGCGTAATAGAAGCGGATAATATTATTGTCCTTGATGATGGGGAGATTATCGCTCAAGGTACACATAATAAGCTGCTGAAAAGTTGTGACACTTATCGTGAAATTTTCCTCTCACAAACAAAGCTTGAGGAGGGAAAAAATGCCTAACAACAAGAAAAAGTTAAACAAAAAGGTTATACATCGACTAATCGGTTATGTTGGCAACTATAAGTCTCAAATGATATCAATCATCATCTCCTCGATAATTGGCAATGTGCTGCTATTGTCAGCACCAATGCTTATCGGACGGGGCATTGACCGAATAATAGGCGTGGGCGATGTGGATTTTGAGTCCCTGCTTAAAATCATCGGCGCACTTGCGGCAGTTTATATTCTAGGCGCAGCTATGCTTTGGCTATGCTCGGCTTTAGCGGTGCAAATCG
This sequence comes from uncultured Oscillospiraceae bacterium, assembly GCA_964560565.1. GTDB lineage: Bacteria > Bacillota > Clostridia > Oscillospirales > Ruminococcaceae > CAZLMF01. Next base: position 8,464 of record CAZLMF010000024.1, on the reverse strand, counting down.
CCACAAAAACCATTTATGACCTTCGAAAAGATGCGTTTGCATCACTTATGAAAGCTCCTATAAGCAGCTTTGACCACAGATCCCACGGGGATATAATCAGCAGGTTTTCAAATGATTCCGATGCGGTGGCAGATGGGCTTACCCAGCTATTAGTGCAGCTTTTCTCTGCCATTGTTACAGTAGTCGCAGGGCTTGGCTTTATGCTTTATTTAAGTCCGGTTGTAACTATCGCGGTTGTCGCTTGCACACCTCTTATTTTTGCAGTCAGCAAGACTGTTGCAAGGGTTTCGGGCAAATACTACCGCAAACAGCAGGAGATTATCGGCGAACTTAGCGGCTACACCCATGAACAGTTAAGCGGTCAGCGTGTAGTTAAGGTTTTTGGCACAGAAAGTGCTGCACAGCGCAAATTCGAAGAAATTAACGCTCGCCTTTATATACAGGGGCAAAAAGCGCAGCTTTCCTCATCCTTCACAAACCCCACCACCCGCCTTGTCAATTATATTTCGTATATCCTTGTGGGGCTAGTGGGCGGTATTGCTTCACTGCGGATAGGGCTTAGTATTGGCAACATCGCAAGCTTTCTGACATATTCATCTATGTTCACACGTCCCTTTAACGAAATTAGCGCAATTACAAGTCAGCTTATCGCCGCAGTTATGGCGGCTGAAAGGCTTTTTGATATGATAGACGAGCCATCTGAAACACCTGATAAGGTTGATTTTACCGATGTAAAGGGTGTGTCTGGCGAAGTTGAATTTGACAATATAAGCTTTTCATACAAGCCTGAAACTCCACTAATTCAAGGACTTAACCTAAAGGTGAAAAATGGCGATACGGTGGCGATAGTCGGCCCAACTGGGGCAGGTAAGACCACTATGGTAAACCTTTTGATGCGCTTTTACGACTTGACAGATGGAAACATCAGAATTGATGATGTTGATATAATGTCAATGCAAAGGGGAACATTAAGGCGTAGCTTTGGCATGGTGCTTCAAGACACATGGCTGCTTAGCGGCACAATTCGTGATAATATCGCCTATGGAATGCCCGATGCTACCCTCGAACAGGTCAAACAAGCAGCAAAATCTGCCAATGCGCATAGTTTTATCAAGCGTTTATCACATGGCTATGATACAATGGTAGATGAAAATGGGGAAAATCTGTCCCTAGGGCAGAGGCAGCTAATCACCATTGCAAGAGCGATGCTGTTAAATCCTCCGATGCTTATTCTTGACGAGGCAACAAGCAGTGTTGACACCCTCACAGAGCAAAAGATACAGGAAACCTTTGTGAAA
>CAZLMF010000024.1:0-7156 GCA_964560565.1 uncultured Oscillospiraceae bacterium | reverse complement strand
GAAAATGATGAATGGTCGCACAAGCTTCATAATTGCCCACAGACTTTCAACAATTCGCCGTGCAGACCTCATTATTGTCATGAATAACGGCGCAGTAATCGAGCAAGGGACTCATAACGAGCTAATGGAAAGCGGCGGCTTTTACTCAAATATGTACAATAGCCAGTTTGACGAGGAGGATAATTCGACTTCATGAAGAGACATTACCAGAGTACACAAAAATTGGCGCAAGCACATGCGGAGGATGGGGAAATGAAGAATGCAGCTTCGATTATCAGCTTTGTTCAGGATATTTTAACCGCATTCTACCAAAAAACTATTTCCACTGCTAATGTTTACGAAATGCACAATGCCCTTTCAAGAGCACTCATGGGCAGCATTACGGAAAAGTGGAGGCTTTGTGCGCGCAAATGCCTTAGGGTAAAGCGCGCTTATTACCTATCCTCTGAATTTTTACTTGGGCGTGCAATTGACAACAACCTCCTAGCACTGGGGCTTACCTCAGAAGTGGCACTGATGCTTCGTGAGCAGGGCTTCGATATTGCCCGCTTCGATGAAATTGATGATATCGCTCTTGGCAGTAGTGGGCTTGGCAGGCTTGCGGCTTGCTTTCTTGACTCAGCCGCTACACATGGCTACCCCTTAGATGGCTACGGCATACGCTATAAATACGGGCTTTTTGCACAGAATTTTATTGATGGATTTCAAAATGAGGAACCGGACAACTGGTCTGCACATGGTGACCCGTGGTCGATTAGACGTGACGAGGACGCTCTGATTGTGAAGTTTTCGGGGCAGACTGTGCGTGCTGTTCCTTATGATATGCCCATAATCGGATATACAAATACAAATACAAACACGAATGCAAACGTCAACACTCTAAGGCTATGGCAGAGCGAGCCAATGGATGAGTATGACCTGGATGCCTTCAATGAGCAGAAATACGAGCTTGCATCAAGGGAAAAGGAGCGTGCGCAGGATATTACAAGGGTGTTATACCCAAGTGACAGCACCAATGAGGGCAAACTCTTGCGAATTAAGCAGGAGTATTTCCTGTGCAGTGCATCTATTCAAGATATTGTGCGCCGTCATGTGAGTAAATGGGGACTTTACTTTGAAAACTTCCATGAGTACTGCGCAATTCAGTTAAACGATACCCACCCAGCGGTGTCAATCTGCGAGCTTATAAGAATTTTATGTGAGGATTACGACCTAAGCTTCAACAAAGCCCTGTATATTACACAGTGTACATTTTCCTACACAAACCATACAGTTATGTTGGATGCACTAGAGCAGTGGAGTTGTAGGCTTTACAAAAAGGTACTGCCCAACATTTATGAGTACATGATGATGATAAGCAACCACCAAACCAAAACCTTCAACTCAAAAGGCGGAATATATAAAGAAAACCTTGATAGCTGCCGAATAATTAAAAATGGCTCTATTCACATGGCGAACCTTTCAATCTACTGCTCAAGCTATGTAAACGGCGTTGCGGAACTTCATACGCAGATACTAAAAAACGACTTACTAAAGGCATGGTATGAGCTTTATCCGGATAGGTTTCAAAATAAGACAAACGGCATTACCCCCAGACGCTGGTTAAAACTATGCAACCCCGAGCTTTCAGACTTTATCACCAATCAGCTTGGCACTGATGCTTGGATAAAGGATTTGAAGCACCTAAAGGGGTTAAAACGCATTTCAAACGATGAAAAGGTAATAGATGAATTTGTTGCGGTTAAGCGTATTAAAAAGCGCCAGCTTTCTGAATACATTCAAAAGCGCGAGGGGATAAATTTGCCTGCTGACTTTATATTTGATGTGCAAGTAAAACTCATGCACGAGTATAAAAGGCAGCTACTTAATGCTTTTTCTATCCTTGATATTTATTTTGGGATAAAGGACGGAAGAATTAAGGATTTTGCTCCGACAGCATTCATTTTTGGCGCAAAGGCACCTCATGACTACTTTAGAGCTAAGGGCATTATAAAGTTTATCAATGAGATTGCACGCATGATAAACAACGACACCCAAACACAGGAATATCTGCGTGTGATATTTGTCCGTAACTATAACGTTTCCTATGCGCAAATGCTCATACCTGCCGCAGATTTATCTGAGCAGATTTCCACAGCGGGCACAGAGGCATCAGGCACAGGGAATATGAAGTTTATGTTAAACGGTGCGCCGACAATAGGCACATTAGACGGCGCAAACATTGAAATAGTCAAGGAAGCAGGCTATGAAAACAATTATATTTTCGGCGCTCGAATTGAGGAGCTTGAAAAGATAAAGGATACTTATACACCACTCAAGCTATACAACACCAACCCACGCATTAAGCGTGTGCTGGACGTTCTTATTGAAGGAACAGTTAGTGATGACGGCAGCGGAATGTTTAAGGATATTTACACCTCGCTGTTAAGCGACACTGAAGCACAAAAGGCTGATATGTATTTTGTACTGCATGACTTTGAGGGCTATGTCGCAGCAAAGCTTAAAGCGAACAATGATTACAAGGATACACGCACCTACCACCGCAAGGGATTGCTAAACATTGCAGGGGCAGGGAAGTTTTCAAGCGACCGAACAGTTGAGGAGTATGCACACTATATATGGAATATCGGAAAAATATAAGTTGGAGGCAATTCATTGAATACAACAAGCAATTATAACACAATACTATTTGATTTGGATGGCACACTTACGGACCCATTTGAGGGGATAACAAAATCCTTCGTTTATGCACTAAATGCCTTTGGTATTGATGAACCTGACCGCAATGTACTTCGCAGGGTAATAGGCCCTCCCCTTATATATTCCTTTAAGGAGTATTACGGCTTTGACGATGAAAAGGCACAAAGGGCAGTTGTAAAGTACAGGGAGCGTTTTAGCAAGCTCGGATTATATGAAAATCGCCTGTATGACGGGGTAGAGGACATGCTTAAAACCCTAAAGGATAAGGGATTTACCCTAGCGGTTGCATCATCAAAAGCGTGGGTGTATGTTGAACAAATACTCGAGCATTTTAATATAGATAAGTATTTTAGCTTTATATCAGGCTGTGAGCTTGACCAAACCCGAAGCGAAAAGGATGAGGTTATTGAACATGCGATTTCCTCACTTGGCATTACCGACAGGTCAAAAGTCTTAATGGTGGGTGACCGCAAATATGACCTGATTGGCGCACAAAGCACTGGAATTGATGTAGTGGGTGTGCTATATGGCTACGGGGATATAGACGAGCTTTCGAAATACCCGACTGTATTTATCGCTGATTCAGTTTCAGCACTAAAGAAATATTTACAAGATAAAGCATAGAACATAAACATAAGCAACATAAGAAAGAGGTAGAATATGAGTTTCATTGAGTTAGAGGACGTTGTAAAGATATACCGTATGGGTGAGGCAATAATCAAAGCCTCTGACGGTATAAGCTTTAGCGCGCAACAGGGTGAATTTGTAGTAGTTGTAGGCCCGTCAGGCGCAGGCAAGACCACAGTGCTAAACATACTAGGCGGAATGGATTTCTGCGATACAGGCTCCATTGTTGTCGATGGCAGAGATATTAGCAAGTACACCCCAAAACAGCTTACCACATACCGCAGAAATGATATAGGCTTTGTGTTTCAGTTTTACAACCTAATTCAAAACCTGACCGCAATAGAAAATGTGGAGCTTGCAACGCAGATATGCTCAAATGCACGCAATCCAATGGAGATACTTGAGCTTGTGGGGCTTTCCGAGCGCAGCCAGAACTTCCCTTCACAGCTTTCGGGCGGTGAACAACAGCGCGTAGCTATCGCTCGCGCTCTTGCGAAAAATCCAAAACTTTTATTATGTGATGAGCCGACCGGCGCTCTTGACTACAACACAGGTAAAGCGGTGCTTTCGCTACTACAGGATACCTGCCGCAAAGAGGGCATGACAACAATCCTAATTACGCACAATATGGCGATTACCCCTATGGCGGACAAGGTTATAAGCATTAAAAATGGCAAGGTGAGGTCGGTAGAGATAAATGAGAACCCCACACCTGTTGAAATGATTGAGTGGTAGAATAGTGGGTGATGACAAATGAAAACTGCAATGCTAAAGGACGCACTTCGGGAAATTAAGAAAAGATTCAGCCAATTTCTATCCATAGTTGCAATACTTGCCCTTGGGGTGAGCTTTTTCGTTGGCATTAGAGTAACAGGCAGTAATATGCGTATTACCGCTGACCGTTATTTTGATGATACTAAATTTATGGACATTAAGCTTATCTCGACTCTTGGACTTGATGATGAGTCTATCGAAACATTACAAGCAATAGACGGGATAGAAAGCGTTTTCCCCTCTATATCCATTGATACATATGCTCAAATGACAGGCAATGAGCGCATTATCAAAACTATTATGCTGCCGCCCGAGGGAGAAAATAGCTCAATGAACCTGCCTGCTTTATCGCAGGGAGAGTTTCCTGCCAACTTAAATGAATGTGTAATGGACGATGCCCTTGCTGAGCGTGAAAACATAAGTATAGGCGACATAATCTCACTTATACCCGAGGAGGAGTCCGATTTTACTAACCTAGAGTACAAGGTTGTAGGTACTGTAAGCTCGCCTTTATATATTGACTATGACCGAGGTTATACTTCCATAGGCGATGGGGAACTTTCAGGATTTATCTATCTTCAAAGGGAAGCGTTTGCACTTGACATTTACACAGAGGCATATATCAGTGTCGCAGGAGGGGCAGAGCTATCTTGCTACTCTGATGAATATGAAAGCATGATTGCTAATGCCATAGATGCAATAAAAGCAAATGAGGGGCATCTAAAAGACGCACGCTTAGAAGCAGTGCGTGCCCCCCTGCAAAAGGAGCTTGACGAAGCGTATCTTGATTATGAGCAGGGCAAGCAAACTGCTGACAATGAGCTAAGCGGCGCTAAGGATATGCTGGATAGCGCAAGAGCAGAGCTCGACAACGGCATTTCGCAGTTTGGGCAGGGAATATCAGCCGTATATACAGCAATGGAGAAGCCTGAGGAGGACTTTGGCGAGGACTATGCGGCTGCTGCAAATGAGCTTGCTAGAATTGCAAACAACTATATCAACACCCAATCTGAGGCACTTTCCTTTGCGTATCAACAGCTTGAGGAATTTCATGTGCAGTATCCAGAATCAGCATTGCAACATGAAGTCCAAAAGGCGGCTCTCGATGATGCGGCAATGCAGCTTGATATTGAAAAACAAACTCTCAACACCACACTTGCAACCCTAAAAACATCTGCTGAGGAGCTTGCCATGGGTGAGCAGGAATATGAGCAGGGAAAAAGCGAGTATGAGCAAAATCTAGCTGACGTGGAAAAGGAGCTAAATGAGGCAAAAACCAAGCTTGACGATGCGCAAGCCGAGATTGATAAGCTGGGAGCACCCACGATATATATACAGGATAGAGCATATATTACCTCATACTCTAGCTTTTTGCAGGATAGTGACCGAATTGAAGCTATCGGCAGGGTAATACCAGTTATATTCTTTCTTGTTGCAGCCCTTGTAACTTTAAGTGCAATTTCACGCATGGTAGAGGAGCAGCGTGTGCAAATCGGCACACTAAAAGCACTTGGTTATTCCTCTCGTTCCATAGCGCCAAAATACATCTTTTTTGCACTTTTTGCTTGCGTTTTAGGTATAGTATTTGGTGCTGTGGTTGGATTTAATATATTGCCCACTGTTATCTTTAATGCCTATCGAATTATGTATGCTATGCCCGAGCTTATACATCCATTTCAAATAGAATTCCTAATTGCACCTACAGTTCTTTCGCTGATTTGCACTGTTTTTACAGCCTATTTGGCTTGCAAGATTGAGCTTAGAAGCGTGCCGGCGGCATTAATCCGCCCTGCAGCACCTCCGGCAGGCAAAAGAGTATTGCTTGAGCGTGTGGGCTTTATATGGAGCAGGCTGTCATTCCTGTATAAGGTGACAGTGCGCAACCTTATGAGGAACAAGTCACGGTTTTGGATGTCGTCTATTGGCATTGCAGGATGCACAGGACTATTAATCGTAGGATTTGGACTTCGTGACTCTATTGGCAATATGGTCTCAATGCAATTTGATGAACTGTACTCCTATAAAACCGAACTAATCCTAAATGCTGATGCGGATACCGAGGATATGGATATCCTTTCGCAAAAACTTGACTCCCATGAGCAGATTGAGCAAGACATGGGATACCTATCTCAATCTGTGGACGCATATACAAGCAAATCCTCCTATGGCGCTACTATCGTTGTGCCGGAGGATACTAAGGAATTCGAGGAATTTACAAAGCTGCGCACCCGAATCGGACATAAAAAGTTGAAGCTTTCATCTGATGGTGTAATCATAGATGAAAAGCTTGCTAAACTACTGGACTTATCCGTCGGTGAAAATATAACTATATCAAATATTGATGAGGGACTTTACTTCAGCGTGCCTGTTTCGGGAATAACCGAAAACTACCTACTACACTATATCTACATTGATTCCGACTATTATAACGAGATAACAGGCAGGGTGGCGGAGCCTACTAACATTATGCTAAAGCTAAGCGGTGACCTAGACAACCTTGATTCAATTAACACTACCGAGCTTATGGAGCTTGAAGCGGTTAAGGCGGTAATTAACCTCACATCCTCACGCACAACCTTTGAAAGCATGATGGAAAGCTTTGACATGGTAATCTGGGTAATCATTGCTGCCGCCGCGACACTTGCCTTTGTTGTGCTGTTTAATCTATCAGCCATAAATATAAATGAGCGTTTGCGGGAGATTGCAACAATTAAGGTGCTAGGTTTCTATGACAGGGAAACAACAATATATATTTTCCGTGAAAACGTGGTACTAACCTTTATCGGCTCGCTATTTGGCATAGTGCTTGGTATTGTGATGCATAGATTTGTACTTGTGACAGCGGAAATAGACATGGTAATGTTCATGAGAAAGATAAGCATTTTAAGCTATGTGTTGTCCGTTGTTATCACCTTTGTTTTTGCTTTTCTAGTAAACATCTTCGTTCACTTCAAGCTCAAAAAAATTGATATGGCGTCTGCACTAAAAAGCGTAGAGTAAGTTTAAAATTATAATAGGGGGTTAGAAATGAACACAGATTCGCCTAAAAATACAA
>CAZLMF010000023.1:11321-20490 GCA_964560565.1 uncultured Oscillospiraceae bacterium | reverse complement strand
AAAAGTTTATCGGCAGTTATCGGCTTTAAATTATCGCCTATACGCTTAGCTTGATATGCGGTTGCAACATTATAAATGTTGTTTGCACCTGAATCTGCCGCAGTCTGCCTTGCGTCACCTATGAAGTTTGTTACTGTAGGGATAAGTATTGCCATGAGTACTCCTATGATTGCAATTACAACTAGTAACTCTACCAGCGTGAATCCCTTTTTGCTCTTTCTGAGCCTTGTTATTAACTTTGTCATTATAAAATCCTCCCATATAATTTTTATATATCAGCGGTCTTATTTTCTAGCAGTTAACCGCTTTATACCGTTAAACCTTTGCTTAAAATGAAATTGGTGCCGATTTGAACCGCTTGAAATCCTCTGGGCTTGAGCATCTTTGCAATGCCTCATGCTCCTCGATTACACCCTCACGCACAAGCCTTGCAAGCTCAAAGTCCCTGCCCTGCATTCCAACGCTTCTGCCTGTTTGAATTGCGTTGGGTATCTGATGCACCTTGTTGTCCCTTATCATGTTCGCAATTGCATCAGTGGCAACAAGAATTTCAAGCACCGCAACTCTCCCCTTGCCGCCGGCACGTGGGACAAGCTGCTGCGATATAATCCCAACAAGCACCCCTGCAAGCTGTGCTCGGATTTGCTGCTGCTGATGAGGAGGGAAAACGTCGATAATACGGTCAATAGTTGACGCCGCATCGGTGGTGTGAAGTGTGGACATGACCAAATGCCCTGTTTCCGCCGCTGTAATGGCGGCACTTATGGTCTCAAAGTCACGCATCTCCCCTACCAGTATAACATCGGGGTCTTCACGCAAGGACGAGCGCAATGCAAGGGAAAAGCTTTCAACGTCAGTGCCTATTTCACGCTGATTTATCATGCACTTCTTATGCTCATGGACATACTCAATCGGGTCTTCCACAATAAGCACATGGCTGTTACGCTGATTGTTTATGTGGTCAATCATTGCCGCAAGGGTGGTGGATTTACCGCTACCCGTTGGCCCTGTAACCAGCACAAGCCCTCTGGGCATTAGCGATAGCTTGCCAAGTATTTCTGGAAGTGCAAGCTGTTTCAATGTAGGAATACTGTCGTTTAGCAGTCTAATTGCCACCGCATAGCAGCCCCTTTGGCGGTATACATTCACCCTGTGACGGAAACCTTGAGGCGAAAGATAGCTAAAGTCGCAATCCTCATCAGATTTAAGCTTGTCTATAAGGCGAGCAGGTAATATTTCGTCAACTACAAGCTTTATAGCGTTGTTCTCGCATATTATGCCCTCGAATGGGATTAAACTTCCGTTTAGCCTGCCCATTGGGGGCAGTCCCACGGTAAGGTGCACATCTGAACAACCCATTTCCCTTGCCTTTGCAAGCATTTCGGTAACTATCATTGGTATCACACCTTTATTTCTTTATACTGAATAAGTTGCACGTATAAGCTCGCTCATGCTGGTCTTGCCTTCAAGCACCATCTCCGCTACATTGTCCCTAAGTAGTCTTGTCCCGTTTTTGCACGCACGCTCGGCTATTTTTTCAGCGGAGGTGCCTTCGATTATAAGCTGTTTTATGTCGCTTGATAAAACAATAATCTCATGAATTGCAGTTCTGGAGCGGTAGCCAGTTGAGTTGCATTTTGAGCATCCTGTCGGCTCGTAAATCTTGCATGGTTTACTAACTCCTAACATTTCCATTTCCTCTACGCTTGCAGTTGCTTCCCTGCGGCATTCAGGGCAAAGCAGCTTAACAAGTCGCTGTGCAACAACGCCCACAAGAGAGGATGCAACCAGATAGGGCGCAATGCCCATATCCACAAGGCGCATAACCGTGGAAGCGGCATCATTGGTATGCAGGGTTGAAAGCACCATATGCCCTGTAATAGCAGCACGAACAGCGATTTCAGCGGTTTCACCGTCACGAATCTCACCTATCATTACTATGTCCGGGTCTTGTCGCAAAATCGAGCGAAGTCCTGCTGCAAATGTAAGCCCTGCCTTGGAGTTGACCTGCACTTGGTTTATTCCCTCAAGCTGCTTCTCAACAGGGTCTTCAACGGTGATAACGTTTACGTTAGGCTTTGCAAGCTGGCCGAGTGCTGCATAAAGTGTTGTGGTTTTACCGCTGCCCGTGGGGCCTGTTACAAGCACCATTCCATGGGGGGATTTGATAATACTTTTGAACATTTCATAGTTGTAATCAGTCATACCAAGCTCAGTTATCTTGCGTACCGCCCCACCGCCCATGCTTAATATCCTAATAACTACTTTCTCGCCGTTCACAGTTGGAAGGCTTGACACACGGACATCAAGCTTTGAGTTACCCGAATGGAACTCGAATCTGCCATCCTGAGGGATACGCTTTTCGGCAATATTCATGCCGCCAAGAATCTTAATTCTGGTGATGAGGGAAGTATGAACTGCGTTTGATACTTCCATTTGGTCAACCAAATCGCCGTCAATGCGAATTCTTATCTTTGTCTTTGTGCGCAAAGGCTCAATATGTATATCTGAGGCATTTGCCCTGAAAGCGTTCTCGATAATGGTATTTACAAGCTTAACAACAGGCGCACTCTCTATCCTATCATCAGAGAGAGATGCTTCATCAAGGGTTGCGTACTCATCGCCTAAGATGTACTCATTGTTGAGGTCTTTTACTGCGCTATCAAGGCTTGACATGGAATAAACCTTGTCAATTGCATTTTTGATTGCTGTTTTACCCGAAAGGACAGGATTGTAGTCCATGCCTGAAATTGCTTTTATCTCCTCAAAGGCATAGAAGTTCACAGGGTCATTTGTTGCAATTGTAAGTCTACGATTATTTATTGCAATAGCAAGGACATTGTGCTTTTTAGCCATTGCCTCGGGAATTTTCATAATCGCTTCCACAGAAATAGGCATGGCGTTAAGGTCAATATAAGGCACTTTAAGACGGGTGGCAAGTGCTTGCGCAAATTGCTCCTCTGTCACCATTCCAAGCTCTACTATAATATCCCCGAGCATCTTACCCTTTGATTGACGTTGAATTTCAAGGGCATGCTCAAGTTGCTCGGTTGTTATGAGGTTGTTCTCGATTAAAAGTTGTCCAATAGGAATATTCTTCATCTGTCGTCTCCCTTTGTTCGCAAAATCCATGCACTCTATGAAAAAAACAAAACATGTGGTAAAATATGATTATAGCTTTAATAGCTAAAGGAGTGAAAGAAATGTCTCTGCTTATGTCATTTATACTAGGAGTAATAATAGGCAGCTTTTTGAATGTTTGTATATACCGAATCCCTAAGGGTGAATCTGTCGCTCGTGGCAGATCCCACTGCACAAACTGCGGTAAAACCTTAGGTGCAACGGAGCTTATCCCTGTGATAAGCTACCTTTTCCTGCGTGGTAAATGTAAAAGCTGCAAGGTGCGAATTTCGCCAAGATATGCTTTGGTTGAGTTGCTATGCGGATGTATATTCACGCTGGCATACGCCGCCTTTGGTGTGTCCGCAAGGGGTATAATTACTGCACTTTTTTATGCTGTACTTATAGTGGTTTCCTTTATCGACTTAGACACCATGGAAATACCAAACGGTGCTCATATAATCATTATTGCTCTATCTGTAGCTTCAGTGCTTCTAGTCCCCGAAATAAGCATACTTGATAGGTTGATTGGCTTAGTATGTGTAAGCGTTCCATTCCTGCTAATATCGCTATTTACAGGGGGATTCGGAGGCGGAGATATTAAGCTACTAGCTGTGTCGGGGTTGCTTCTGGGGTGGAAAGGAGTCCTTACAGGGGCTCTAATCGCCATTGTAGTCGGTGCATGTGTCGGAGTTGCCTACAAACTCATTACCCACAAGCGCAAAATGCCCTTTGGTCCGTTTCTTTCATTGGGGCTTGCGGCAGGTGCAATCATAGGTGAACCGCTTATTACATGGTACATAGGGTTGATTATACGTTAAGGTGTAAAAAGCTTGTATTCTATTGATGGGTTGATAACGTCAGTGGCTGAGGGGAACGCTCTTGCGCTTGCACCTTCAACACGGCTGTCAAAGTTATCGAGGCGAAGCTTAGTGCCTTGAGTGGTATAAATGCTTTCGCCCTGAGCGTCAAACACTGTTATGGATATTTCAACCTCCGGACGGGAAAATGACATTTTTACCTCAATTGTGTAGTCCCCAAAATAGTCCTCATCGAGTGTATAGTTATCGCATTCAATCTTGTTTGAGCTAATGCGTATGTACTTAGGCTCACCTAAGGCTTCATTCACCCATAGCTCATTTGCGACCTTAATTCTATTCATAATCGTTGTGTATGAGGTATCCGCAATTGCCTTTGCATCGGAAATGTGCTTAGTTTGCCCAAAATGACGAAATATAGGCATCAGCATTGCCATCATGCCAAGGAGCAATATAGCTACCACAGCAACCACAACCATTATTTCAACAAGAGTAAAACCACCCTTGCCTTTTGCTTTGAGCCAAGTAGTTTTCATATCATTTCCTTCTCATAAGCCTTCGCAGTTTAGCTTTATGGTATAATAATTATATCCAGCCTCTGTTCATCGCTTGAATCGCCTGCATTGCCGACCTTTCCGCTAACGTTTACATCGGTTCCTATGACGGGAAATCTGTATGTTAGATTAATGTCAGTGCCGCTAACGTTCTTAGTTTCAGCGTCAACGATTTGGTTGTTTAGCTGATCGTCGGTTTTTTTCGTTAGGGTTTGCTGCCTCATTGCTCCCATAAATAAAGTAGTGACTATGAGTGCTAATATAGCGAATATCGCAAGTGTCACAAGAGTTTCAATAAGTGTAAAGCCGCTTTTATTTAGGGCTTTACGCTTTTTTTGCAGCTTGAACATAATGAAACCTCCTTTTTGCTTCTTAACTGCGGCCGTAGCCACTAAGCAGTGCCTTGTTCCCTCCAACCGGGGCGTTAGGTATACTGTTCGATGGCGCAATGTAATCAAAGGTAAGCGCACAGCTGCCATGATTTATATAGCCTGCAACTATCCCTCCCCTAAGCCGAGCGCTTGGACTCGATGCGCTGTTAACGTTAAAAATCGACTTAGGCGCGTAGATATATCCATTAAAGGTGAGTACTGCGCTATTATCAAATGTGACCTCGCTATTGCCGTTTACAATGAGGTAAAACTTCGGATTATCTGTAAGGCTGCCGACATTCGTTTGATTTTGGGTGTACTTCATGCCATCGGCAAGCATGAAATATACATTATTGCTACCGATTATATTTACCTTAGAAGTATTTCCGAATGTAAATGTGGCGGCACCTGTGTTAACCTTAATATATAAATCTCCTGCAGTTGTATCCAAGTTAAGCGTGTGGTCAATCCATTCCACCCACTCATATTTAGTCAGTATTCCACTTTGAGAAATAGTCGCTGTGGTTGCTGATGTAGTGAACTTAACTTCAAGATTATGACCTGTAAACTTCCCTGCAGGAACTTCCCAGTCGTTATATATATCCATTTGCCCTGTTTTACCTAGTTTAGCGGTAAGGGTTGCCATGTTGGGCTCTGTGTTTTTAACAACGGTTGTGCCAGTTTTTATCTGGCTTGAGGGTATATCGGCACTGCCTGCTATGTAAACTGTGCCTACCACTTTCACTTTAGGCGCATTGTAATATCCGCCGACATAAATATCTCCATATACGGTCTGCTCGTATGAGTTGACATAATTGCCAGCTACATAGAGGTTTACAGGCTTTGAGGCTGTGCCTATATTCTCATATTGTCCTGTGAAGTTGCCCCCAACATATACTTCTGTTGGGCTTAAAATATCCAACCCACCTGAAACACTCATATTACCGCCGACATATATACCCCCGTCGACACCTATGCTTGAGGCGTCTGAGACGGTAAGGTTCCCGCCGCATATTAGGTCAATTGGCTCTGACGGCGAGGTATCGTATCCTATATCGCGAAGCATAATATCCTTAGTGTTGCTTATTGTGCCCCCCATTGTAAGCGAATAAAGCTCAAGGGTTTGAAGGGCGAAATTTGCATTGCCGTTTATCTTGCTTGAGCCATTAATGGTTGTGTTAATTGGGCCGTTTTTGCCTGTTGAAGTGAATACCGCATCCATAAGGGGGGTGTTTTTTATTTCCAAGTACGCAGAAACCTTCTCAGTTGTGCCTGCGTATACACCCGTGGATACTATCTTGTATAAATCACCGCTAAAATGCGAAATGGAAATGTCATAGCTGCCTATTCTAGCCTCTATCGGGTCACCACTTGGCATAGAGGCGTTTAGGTTGCCCCTGCTTACAATTTCAGTGCGTAGGGTACTACCTACATCGGATAAAATATAGGAAACCATTCCGTCTAGGGCTGCGCTTGCGGTATAGTATGCCTGAGTGTCGATATACTCGATTTGAGTCTGCTTGTAGTCGGAGCGTGTAAGGGCAAGAACAGATGTCCCAAGTAAAATGGCAACAGTCATTATAACAAGAACAACAAATAAAACGCTGCCCTCATTACTCTTTAACTTTTTTATGATTGCCTTCATACTTGCCTCCTTTTTACACGCTACTGCACCGGTGCAAATGCCTTCGGTACGCAATATACCTTTAAGTTTATTCCGCCTGTTACATCCCTGCCGAGTTCCTCGTCATCCTCAGCAGCTTCGGTGTTGACGTTGTCAATGGAGCATACATCAATGTATATAGCCCTATCTAAAGAGTGGATTTTTTCAATTAGTTCTTTAACGTCAGTATATCTTCCCGTGTAGCTCACATAAACCGTTGAAGTAGCTATCATTTCCCCTGCCTCGGCAGCCTCTCCCTCTGTCTTTATGTCATCCTGGTTTGTTTTAGGTGTGAAATTATTGTTTAAGTTTACATACACAGGCTCATATTTCACAAGCTCCTCAAGAGCAAGTTGGCTGATAGTTATGCTCGAAATTGCAACATTGTGACTTGCAAATAATGCGGTTATAAAAACGTCAACCTCATACTCATACATTTGAGCGTTGAAAATTGATAAGTCATCGTCAATCATTTGAGTAGCCTCTGCTATCCTAGAATCAAGGGATGCTCCTGCTAATAGCTTACTGTTTACAATATTAAATTCATTTTGCACATCTTCCAAAACAGCTTGGCGCTCGTCAATACTCTTATAGGTTGGCATTAGGATTAGAGCAATGCCAACTCCCCAAATAGTCACTAAAATCAAGGCAACAACCATTATTCGCTCTTTAGCACTTAGATTCATTGCGCATCACCACCCTTGATATGAGCAATTATAGTAAACTTAACTGTGTAATTTTCACTTAAAAGCTGCCCCTGTTGATAGCTACCCGGTAAAAGGATTATACTGCTTGAGGTTTTTATGTCCGTCTTACCTTTGGCAATATCCGCAAATCCACCGTAGGCGATTGAGTCGAAATATCCTCCCTTAGTGAGCGCACTTGCATACTGCGCAGGTAAGTCCTGATGTTTAGCCACAAGGTTAACAGTGAGTGCCTGTTCCTCTTTAGTGATGTCGAGAATGGCAATGTCTTTTCCCAAATATCTCTCAAGCTCTGTAAACGCTTCAAGAGAAATTTTCGGCTTAGATGCAAAGGCAGTGCGAGCTCTTCTTGCATGCTCAGCGTAGGTTTCATACTCGGTTAGTATTTTTTCCTTTTCTTCAATTTCTGTAAGCTTATCAGAAAGCCCCGGAGCGTTAAGCTTAACATGTATATCCGAAATGTCACGATTTATATCGCCAATGTAAAGCTTAATAAGAGCAAAACCTAGCATTATAATCGCTATGCTTACTAAAGCAACTCCCCCCACTGTGATAAAATATTCTGTTTGCTTTCTTTGCTTGCGGTCAGAAAGGGAGTTTAGGAGGTTGGTCTGGTCACCTCTTCGCCCAGATTTAATGAGCGCACCAACAGCATTTGTAAACATCAGGAAGTCAAAGCCCTCAAAAGCAACCATATTTTTAGGCGGCTCAAGCTTGTGCGCATTTAACCCAAGCAGCGATGCATACTCTGCAATTGACTCGAAAACATTGGTATCACCATATACTAAAAGATGCTCAATACTTTTTACATCTCGCTTGCTGTTATGAAACTGTATCATTCTCAAAATATTTTCTGACGCCACAGACGAAACATTGGACAGATTGTCGCCATTATCGCTCGAATCAATCCTAACATGGCGTGAAAACGAAAGCTGGTTTTCCTCGTATAGGTTAATACTAATAAAGCTATCATTTAGCTGCACTGATAGCAGAGGCATACTTTGCCTTGTCTTCTCATCAGCAAGTAATATGCTTGTAACGCTACTGCTATTGATATATATAGCTTTAAGTCTAATGCCAAGCATTAAGAAAAGCTGTTTATAAGTTTCCACAAGCATCTGTGGGCATGCAGTCACTAAAACCTTTGATATTGCGACACCATCCTCGCTGACGCTTTCACTTACCACTGTATAAGTGACATTATATTCGTCGTTAAAGCCCATCGCGCTATGTATTTGGTTGTTCACCATAGCGTTGAATTGGTCTTTTTTTGCTTTAGGGACATAGAGCTCTTTGAAAACAATCTGACTTGATGAAACTGTGACTACTGCTGTTCGTTCATTTATGTTCTTAGTCTTCATTGAGTCGTGTAAATCAGTTGCCACCGCAGCTATGTCATTTATCACTCCGTCAAGTACTGTCCCCTGCTTAATAGGGCAAATTACCGAGCTTAATATCTTGATTCTGCCGCCACTGTTTGTTCCAACTACGACTTTTGCTTCTCTGTCG
This sequence comes from uncultured Oscillospiraceae bacterium, assembly GCA_964560565.1. Classification (GTDB taxonomy): domain Bacteria; phylum Bacillota; class Clostridia; order Oscillospirales; family Ruminococcaceae; genus CAZLMF01. Next base: position 11,751 of record CAZLMF010000023.1, on the reverse strand, counting down.
GTAATGTCAATCGAGATCATCTGTCCACCTCCTTAAAGCTTAATTAGCTTATCCCTTGCATCATTGTGTACATTGCTGGCAAGATCGAAGCGATAACGAGTCCTACAAGTGCTCCTAAGAATATAATAAGTACCGGTTCTAAAAGTCCTACTAATCGGGTAATTGCCGAATCGGACTCCTCCTCATAGTAATCTGATGTTTTTACTAGGATATCATCAAGTGCACCCGACTCCTCACCTACATATAAAATCGAGCAAAACATACTCTCAAAAATATTTGTCTTAGAGATTGAGTTTGAGATAGTCTCGCCCCTCTTTACACTGTCAATAACTTCCTCAAAGGCTTTGTTTATATACTGGTTGCCAAGTACACTCGCTGACTTTTCAAGACACTCAACCATTGAAATGCCGCTTGAATAAAGTGAAGATAA
>CAZLMF010000023.1:7721-11221 GCA_964560565.1 uncultured Oscillospiraceae bacterium | reverse complement strand
TCCTTAGCATAATGATCTGACAGCCTACCCATAACTGTGTCAAGGGACCCACTTGCCTCACCTGCGGCAACCATGCTGATGAAAAATTCAGGAAAAGCTCCAGACTGCATATTCAACGCTTGGGAAAGCGAGCTGCCCTTTTGGACCTGCTCATAAACCTCAAGCAATACAGCCTTTGCTTTTTTGCTAGCTTGTTCTTTGTAGAGTATGTCAAGGGATTTAACCAGCGACATTCCCGCAGTTAGCATCGAGCTAAGCTGACGGCAGATAAATGCCAGTTCCTTGAGCTTAAACTTATGCCCAGAACCTCTGGTAACTGAAACTGACTCCGAATAGCTAAGCAGAAAAAGTTCCCTACTATGAATGATGCGCATGAGTTCGCCGGAATTTTCAGCGCTTATGGCGCCCTTGAGCGTCTTGCCTAGCTTGTCCTTAGCGACATAGGTATAGTTTTTCAGCAAAAACGCCCCCATTCTTTGTTTTTCTGAGTAATTAATATAATACAATAGTTATGCCCATTAAACAAGGCTTTTTGTGTAAATTCTCTTTTTTGGACATCAAATAATTAATTTTATGTGAATAGTGACTATATCATAATAAATAAACCAATATTATCAGACATTATTTTCTATTTCCTCCGATAGGAGCGTAATGCTATCGTCTGTAAGTGATGTTACATTACTTAGCCTTCGTTGGATTTGACGTGTTCTAACTCCAACAAGCTTATCAAGCTCAGAGTTTGCCTGCTCAAGGCGCTGCTGTGTCATAAGAAGCACATCGCCAAATTTATCGAACTCTGTCTTTACTGCGCCAAGCACCTTCCAAACTTCATTAGAACTCTTTTGAATTGCAAGTGTCCTAAAGCCCATTTGCAGGCTATTGAGCAGTGCCGCCATAGTTGATGGCCCTGCGATATTCACCTTGTATTCTCTCGCCAGCACCTCCATAAGGTCATGCCTTACAACTTCGGCATACAGTCCCTCAAAGGGGAGGAACATTATCGCAAACTCGGTTGTGTTGGGGGGGTCTATATACTTGTCCCTTATATCCTTAGCCGATTGCTTTATACGTGCTACCAAAGTCTTTGATGCGCTTTCAATCTCTACTGGGTCGCCCTTTTCGTAGGCATCCACTAGATTTGAATAGCAATCTGCATGGAACTTTGCATCGATAGGCAGGTATACAGGTGTTGTGTCGTCGCCGGGCAGCTTTACTGCAAACTCAACTCGATTTTGTGTGCCAACCTTTGTGACAACATTTTCCTCGTACTGCTCAGGTGCAAGAATTTGCTCAATAATTGCGCCCAGTTGAATTTCTCCAAGTATACCTCGAGTTTTAACATTGGACAGCACCTTTTTAAGGTCGCCTACTCCAACCGCAAGTGCCTGCATTTCGCCAAGTCCCTTATGTACCTCCTCAAGCCTTTGGCTGACTGAGGCAAAGGAGCGTGAAAGCTTTTCATCAAGGGTTTTTTGCAGCTTTTCGTCCACTGTTTGGCGCATTTCATCAAGCTTTTTGCTTGTGTCCTCTTGAATGGAGGTGAGACTGCGTGTCATAGCAGTGCGGATATTGTCAAGACGCTGCTCAGTTTGAACGTTAAAGCTTTCAAGCCTTTTATCCACGCTATCAAGCTGCCCCTTTATGCTTGTACTGACCGCCTGAGTAATCTCACTGCGACTTGCACGATTATCCTCACCAAGGGATCGGCTAAGCTCCTCAAAACGTTGTCTTAAAGCCACAAGCTCATGAGCTTGCTGTTCCCCTTTTGTATTGTTAAGTATTATTATAAGCATAATTACCGCTACAATGAGTGTAATTGAGCTTATTATTATCGGCAGATACTCCATTTACTTCTCCTTCTTATATTTATTTATTCCCCAAGCTCCAGTGCTATTTCCACCATTTCTGTAAAGGTGCGTTCACGCTCTTGTGCTGTTGTTGCCTCTCCTGTAAGAGGGCAATCCGATATTGTGGCTATGCAAAGCGCATGCTTACCTGAGCGCATAGCATTGAGATAGAGCGCCGCAGATTCCATTTCAACGGCAAGCACACCCATCTTAGACCAGCGGGCAAGGCTTGACGCATCATCGTAAAAGGTATCACTTGAAAAAAGTGAGCCGACCTTAACGGGTATATTCTTTTGCCTTGCTGTATTTACTGCTTGTTCAAGGAGCTTATAGCTTGCAATAGGGGCAACTGTCCCCGGCAGCTCATACTGCATTGCATAACTTGAGTTGGTGCAAGCCGCCATGCCAATGACCACATCACGCAGCTTCACATCTGAGGCAATCGCCCCTGCTGAGCCTATACGGATAATATTCTCCACATCGTAGACATTGTATAGCTCATGAGAGTATATCCCTATTGAGGGGATACCCATCCCGCTTCCTTGAACTGATATAGTGCGCCCCTTGTACTTACCTGTAAAGCCCAGCATATTGCGGACATTATTGTAGCATACTGCGTCCTCAAGAAAGTTTTCAGCTATGAACTTTGCTCGAAGTGGATCGCCTGGCATAAGCACCGTCTTTGCAATATCACCGAGCTTTGCACTATTATGGGGTGTGCTCATTTTTACTCCTCCTCAACGGGTAAATTGTTATTCTATTCATACATATTATACCCCATAAAATTAAGCTTGTCCATGATAATTGACAAGGAGCGGCAATAAGTATATAATATTAAACGGATTAGGTGCCTCCGCTAAGCAGCTTAGCTACTTAGTTAGGGGGATAATAGGGAAACGGGTTTGAATCCCGTACGGTCCCGCCGCTGTTAAGGGCAAGCTTTGTATTCACTGAGCAAGTTGAGTATGCTAATTAGCTCAGCTTCGGGAAGAATTCAAAGCGCTACAAGCCTAAAAGTCAGAAGACCTGCCTAGTCTTAAGTGCCGTAAACTACGAGAGATGGTTGGCGCAAAGTGAATATTATTCATTTTGCCCAGGCTAACTGCGCCTTTTTGCTGTACAGATGTACACGCTGAAATTGTCGCTAAGCTTGGGTTTTGTAGTGTTACGAGTAAAAAGATGAAAGGAGGACTATGTTATGTCTAAGAAGATTTCCTTAGTTATTGCGTCCGTTATATTGGCGGCAGCACTACTTGTCGGGGGGTATTTCCTGATTTTTGGCAACAGCTCAGCTCCGGAAGTGGGACAAAAGAATGTCACCATTCAAATCATTGCTGAGCGCGCTGATGTTGATAAGACCTTTACCTTTGACACTGATCTTAAGTTTGTAAGTGAGCTATTGCTAGAAAAAACCGAGCTAAAGGTCGTTGCAAGCGAGGGCACTTACGGGCTATTCATCGAATCAATGCTTGGCGTTGAGGCTGATGAAAACAGCGAATTCTTCAACGTTAAGGAAAACGGCGTTGATTCAATGGTTGGCGTGTCTGAACTGCCTCTTGTTGATGGCAATACGTATACTTTTACGCTTACTACATTTAATTAAGTCCTTATTAAAGCATAAACCCCCGTCGCATATTGCGACGGGGGTTTTCT
>CAZLMF010000023.1:0-7621 GCA_964560565.1 uncultured Oscillospiraceae bacterium | reverse complement strand
GCAGGGGCATCATTGCGTGACTCGGAAATTGAGCGGAACATCGGATAGCACCAGAAATCCGTGGGGTAAAAGCCCTCAATTGACTTGCTTTCTAATATCTTATTGCTTATAAGCAGCACGTTTCCGCCGCTTTCTAAAGTGCCTTTTGCCTTATCGTCAAGCTCACTTGCCAAGTAAACATTAGCAGGCACTGAGGTGTCCACGCTCTTTGGATAAACCCAAATATCGTAGCTTGTGCGAATATCCGTATCGCTTAAGACTAGCTCCAATGTAAGCTTTGCAGGGTTATTCACCGCAAGCTTTGCGCTTATTGTGCCAAGCCTTGAGGTTGCGCTAGGCTTCACATCGCTTACTGAAATCTCGCCCTGTGCAACGGTGATATCTCCTTGCTTTATAGACCACTCCAGCGTATTGTTTTGAAGTGTATAGGGGCGGTAATAAGCAATATCAACATCAGCTGTAAAGGTGGAGTCCTCCTCGTAGATATATGTGGGGAATCGTGCCAACAGCACCGCATCCGAGCAAAATTCACGCCATTTCTCTGGGGTGATTAAACCCTTTGAGTCCATGAACGCATCAAGCATTCCTACAAGCGCTGTGCCCTGACCGGGGAAATCCTGCAAGTCAAGCAACTGGAAGCCACCAAAGCCCTCTGTTCTAAGTGCTGCCTCAATATCCTCACGATAAAGTGCGACTGAAAGCTTACCGGAGGCGTTGAAGTAATCCTTAGCCAAGTCAAGCAGTCCCTTTTCCTCAAGTCTCTCACGGAAAATCTCAAAGTTTCTTGCCTTTAACACGCCTGTGTACTTGCTTATCTCGTCAAAGTTCGGGAAAACTTGAAATTGCCCAATCTCGTGACTTACTATAGGCACAGAAACAGGGGTAACTTTAGCTGTGTAGTCGGTCATTGTACTAGGCGCATCGGTTTGAATATGCCCAAGGGGACGGTCAACCTGGCATATAGAGCCACGAACATTGGTGTTGTCAACAGGAGTGCGAATTCCGCTTAAAAACTCATCGCTTTCCAGTATAATAGGTGTAAACTGGAAGTTGTTTGAGCCTTGTGAATAAAGATGTCTTGGGTCATGCTTCTTGTATGCCTTATTGATGCTATCCATCTTTTCCTTGTTGCCCCAAAGCTCGTTACCAAGGGTGAACATCACGAATGATGGGTGATTTCCAAAGGCATCGAGTATTCTAAAGCCCTCTTTAATGAGGTAGTTGCTTTGCTCTTTATTGTGTCCCTCATCGCCCTCTGCGGTAAGTGTGCCCCAGAAAGGCAATTCAGGTTGCATGTATATACCAAGCATATCCGCCGCTGTGAATGCGGCTTCGGGTGGGCAGCAGGTGTGGAAACGGTAGTGGTTAATGCCATAGCTTTTTGCTATGCTAAGCACTCTTACCCATTCCTCAACATCAGTGGGTGCATACCCTGTTATAGGGAAAACCAAGCCGTCATGCTTGCCCCGTAGGAAAGTCTTGCGGCCGTTAATTTCAAATTGAGTGCCGACATTTTTGAAATCCCTCATGCCAAAGGTGGTGTTAACGGTATCGCAATACTTGCCTGTTTCAAGGCAAGCGTTAAGTGAGTAGATATTGCAATCATATTCGTCCCAAAGGAGCATTTCCTCGCCGATTTCAAAGTCAAAGCATAGCTTTGTTTTACCGTCGGGCAAGTTAAAGCTAAAGCGCTGTTCTTCGCAGGTATGCTCCTTGTCGCCGTTTTTGCAAACAGCATTTATGGTTAAGCTGCACTGGCAATCGGTACTAAGCCCGCTTTCAAGCTGAAGCTCAAGCTTTGCGGATTTGCTTTCAATATTCGGGAAAACTCTAATAGAGTTAATGTGGACAGTTTCATAGGCGCGCAGCTCTATTGCGCCTGTGATTCCGTTCCAGTTAGTCTGTGTATCAGGAGAAGTCAAATGCCCTCCGCCTATGGGCATATCCTTGTTGTCAATCATAATCGTCAGCGTATGCTCACCGGCGTCAATGGACAGCGCAAGCTCATGGATATGAGGGGAGCTAAGGCTGTTTTGAGTGCCGATTAAGTCATCATCGAGCCAAACCTTGCTCACTCTTGTGCGCTCAAGATAAAGGCTGACAGGCTTGCCGTCCCACTCTTTTGGGATGGTAATGGTGCGCTGATACCAAGCCTTGCCCACATAATAGTATTCCCTTGTGAGGTAGCCTAGCTCACGTCGGTCATTGAGCTCACCCTTTTTATTTGTGTCTGTGGTGCCTGGCAGTACAACAGTATCCTCAAGGGATTTGTTATAGTACTGCTCAACCTCGCCTACTCCATCCTTATCAAGCGAAAAGCTCCATTCGCCCTTTAGGCTAATGAATCCCTGTATTTTTCCTAGCATTAAACTATCATCCTTTACTTGCGATTTTGAACTTATCAACGTCAATCATTTGTGCTATTAGAAGTAACTTCAATAGATAAAATCGATTACAGCTTGGGGTAAACCTCAATTATAGTTATCCTTTAAATCATATACTAATTAGTATACTATGAAATTGCTACAATACGCAAGGGTTTAACCTTAAACTTTACAATAAATTAGCTAACATTTGAACAGGTTCATAATTTATGCTATTATATAGATAACTTTATTGCATTGGAGATACGCTATGAGTGACTTTATCTGCCCTGTTTGCTCAAAGGAGCTAAAAAGAAATTCTAAAACCTATGAATGTGAGAATATGCACAGCTTCGATATATCAAAAAGCGGTTATGTGAATTTACTGATGTCGCAGCAATCAAAATCCAAGCGCCATGGTGACGATAAGGTCATGGTGCGTGCTAGGCGTGACTTCCTTGACGCTGGTTATTACCGCCCTTTATTAAAGGGCATTATCGACCTTGTCCAAGGCAATTATGGCGGTGGCACAATTCTTGATGCAGGCTGCGGTGAGTGCTGGTATACTTCATATATCTATGAAGCTCTTTCGAGCATTGGAAATGCTCCTCATATATTAGGCGTTGATATTTCAAAGAATGCTCTTGACCTTGCGTCTAAGCGTGAAAATGGCATTGAACGTGCCGTCGCAAGCATTTTTAGCCTACCTGTCGCAAACTGCTCCTGCGATATGCTGATAAATATTTTTGCGCCCCATAGCGAAAGCGAATTTCATCGTGTGCTAAAGCCAAATGGAAAGCTCATTAGAGTTATCCCACTAAAACGGCATTTGTGGCAGTTAAAACAGCATTTATACGATAGCCCTTATGAGAATACAGTGGCGGATACCGCACTTCAAGGCTTTGAAATTATCGCACAAAAGCGCATAGCGGAAAGCATTCATGTCCTAAACAAAGAGAATATACTAAACCTCTTTATGATGACGCCATATTACTACAAAACCTCGCAAAAGGATTCTCAAAAGCTTTTACAGCTTGAAAGTCTTCAAACAGAGGTGGAGTTTGAGATTATAGCTTATGAAAGGATGTAAAAAATCCTCCCCATATGGGGAGGATTTTTAATAAGCTAATACAAAGCTTAATAGTTGACGACTCTGCGCTCGAAATGCGCTCTTGGATGTGCGCAAACTGGGCATACTTCAGGTGCACTCTCACGGGTAGTAATGTATCCGCAGTTGTTACAAATCCATGCTGTTTCACCGTCAGCGGTAAAGACCTTGTTGTTCTCAATATTGGCACTTAGCTTTTTATAGCGCTCCTCGTGCTCTTTCTCAATCTTAGCAACCTCGGAGAAAAGATAAGCAATCTGAGTAAAACCCTCTTCCTTTGCAACCTTAGCAAAGTCAGCATACATAGTAGTCCACTCGTAATTCTCGCCCTGTGCAGCATCAATAAGATTGTCTGCCGTTGAAGGCATACTTCCGCCGTGCAGCAGCTTAAACCATACCTTAGCATGCTCATTTTCGTTACCTGCTGTTTCCGCGAATATCTTGCTAATCTGGACATATCCGTCCTTCTTAGCCTGTGATGCGTAATAAGTGTACTTGGTGTTAGCCATGCTCTCTCCTGAAAACGCAGCCATTAGATTTGCTTCTGTCTTTGAACCTTTTAATTCCATTTAAATTACCTCCTATTGATTTAGTATGATATTGCCTACAATTAAATTCTAACGGTTTATCAGTGGCTTGTCAAGCCTTTTTCTGTTATATATTGATGTATCGCATCTGCGGCAGACTTCCCTGCACCCATTGCAAGTATTACTGTTGCTGCGCCTGTGACGGCATCTCCACCTGCATATACGCCCTCTCTAGTGGTTTGCATGCTGTCATCAACAACAAAGCAGCCGCGGCGGTTGCATTCAAGTCCATTTGTGGTCATGCGGATAAGGGGGTTCGGTGAAGTGCCAACTGCAATTATGACTGTATCGACATCAAGGGTATGCTCACTGCCCTCTATTGCAACAGGGCTTCTGCGCCCACTTGCATCAGGCGCTCCAAGCTCCATTTCCACGCATTGCATAGCCACAGTTTGCCCTTTATCATCGCCTAATATGCGAGTTGGATTGGTGAGCATTCTAAACTCAATGCCCTCCTCCTTTGCATGGTGAACCTCCTCACGTCTGGCAGGCATTTCCTCCTCGCTTCTGCGATAGACTATGTATACTCTGTCTGCCCCAAGTCGCTTTGCGCTGCGTGCAGCATCCATTGCGACATTCCCTCCGCCAACAACAGCAACTGCTTTGCTGTCACGAATTGGAGTGTCATAATTGTTTTTATATGCTTTCATGAGATTTATACGGGTGAGGTACTCATTTGCGCTATAAACGCCGATTAGCCCCTCGCCATCAATACCCATAAATTGCGGTAAACCCGCACCCGAGCCGATAAATACCGCCTCATAACCATTTTCAAACAGCTCGTCAACGCTGAAAATTCTGCCTATTACCATATTGGTTTTTATCTCAACGCCAAGGGCTTCTAAGTCCTCAATTTCCTTGCGCACAATCTCCTTTGGCAGCCTAAATTCTGGTATGCCGTATACAAGCACCCCTCCGGCGGTATGGAATGCCTCAAAAACAGTCACCTTATAGCCGCGCTTTGCAAGGTCTCCTGCGCAGGTAAGCCCTGCCGGGCCTGCTCCTATTATAGCCACACTATGTCCGTTTGGCTTTGGTTTTTCTATGTCAGACCTTGGGTTTTTCATGTGCCAATCCGCTACAAAGCGCTCAAGCCTACCGATTCCAACGCTCTCATGCTTAATGCCACGCACGCAAACGCTTTCGCACTGGCTTTCTTGTGGGCATACACGCCCACACACAGCAGGCAAGGAGTTCGTTTGCTTAATGGTTTGATACGCACCTTCAAAGTCACCTTTTGCGACTTGCTCGATAAATTCGGGGATATTCACCCTTACAGGACAACCTGCAACGCAGGGACGGTGCTTGCAATTAAGACAGCGTGTTGCCTCCTCAATTGCCATTTCCTCTGTATAACCTGTTGAAACCTCGTTAAAATTTGTCGCGCGGACTTTTGGGTCCTGCTCGGGCATTGGGGTTTTCTTAGGTGCCATATTAGCCATCTTTCTCGCCTCCTGTCTGGGCGTCATCGCCAAGTGCCATTAGCCTGCACTGCGCCTCACGTTCACGATAGATGGAGTTGCGGCGCATAAGCTCGTCAAAATCCACCTCATGCCCGTCAAAGTCGGGGCCATCAACACACGCAAACTTTAGCTTGCCGCCTACTGTAACTCTGCAACCTCCGCACATTCCTGTGCCATCTATCATAATGGGATTTAGGCTTACAATTGTCTTTATCCCATAGGGTTTAGTGGTAAGTGCAACAAACTTCATCATCGGCACAGGGCCAATGGCAATTACAACATCGTATTTTTCACCCATATCTATCAATGACTTGAGCTTGTCTGTTACAAATCCCTGCTCGCCGTAGCTGCCGTCATCTGTCGTAATGTATAGCTTATTTGCAACTGCTGTGAATTCTTCTTCGAGTATAACAATATCCTTGTTGCGAAAGCCAGCTATAACGTCAACCTTAGCACCCATATTATGCAGTGCTTTAGCCTGCGGATATGCAATTGCACAGCCGACACCTCCGCCGATTACACAAGCACGCTTTATGCCCTCAAGCTCAGTAGGTGTGCCAAGTGGGCCAACTAAATCAAGGATACTTTCCCCTTCATTTAGTGCTGCAAGCTCAATTGTTGTCTTGCCCACCTCTTGAAAAATTATTGTAATGCTTCCATTCTCTCTGTCATAATCAGCTATTGTGAACGGAACACGCTCACCATGCTCGCTAACACGTAAAATAATAAACTGCCCAGCCTTTGCCTTACGGGCAATTAGTGGGGCATCAATTTCAAGCAATGTTACCGCATCATTGAGCTTTTTCTTTTTAGTTATCGTATTCACTAATCGTCCTCCCTTTTATATCGACGTCTTAATTTTATATGTTGGACATGCCCAAGTTGCATCCCTTACAAAAATAATTGCAAAAAATGTAACTTAGGCTGTACAGTTATTATAACATGGATTTATAAAAAAATAAAGTGATGGATAAAAGTAGTTAAATCTCGGCAGTATATACAAACTCGCCGTCAAAAACTGTTGCTTTTACAGGAATATCGGGGATTTCATCGACCTTTACATTATAAATGTCACTGCCAAGAATGACCATATCCGCCTTTTTGCCGACACAAAGCTCCCCCACCTGTGCTTCCCTGCCCATTTCATAGGCAACACCGCTTGTGTGCATTTTGAGCATTTTCTCAAGGCTAACCGCCTCATTTTTATTGTGAGTAAACTCTTCCCTGCCCCTGTATTCACGCAAAAACCCTTGTCGAGTAATGCCTGTATAAATTGAATTCAAAGGATTTACATTGGTGACAACTGGGCAATCGCTTGCCGCTGCTACCCTCATGCCGGCATTGAAAAGGCTTGCAAGGGGATACTGACTGCCTGCTCTCTCCTTTCCTAAATAGGGAAGCTCTAACGTTTCAAAATATAACGGCTCACGGTAATGCCAGTAAACCTGGATAACTGCCATAATACCTAGACTTGCCATTCTGGGTATGTCGGTATAATCCACAACATGCAGATGAGTAATGACATGTCGGTTTCCTTTATCTCCATTTAGATTTCTTGCGTATTCAACCGCTCTACACGCCTGATCCACCGCCGCATCGCCTGTTGTGTGGAAGTGCATTTGCAGTCCAAATTCATCGCACGCTGCGGTTAACTCATTTATTTCAAAATCACTCCAAATGCTTTCGCTGCGGTAGCCCTCGGGCATACCTGTCTCTTTTTCATAGGGTTGCTTTAAGAATGCGGTTTTCCCCTCGACAACTCCGTCAAGGAACACCTTGACGGTCTGAAGTTTTAGACTTGTGCCCTCGATATCCTTGCGTATGGAGCGAACTCGCTCAATGACGTCCTTCGGGGAATCTAGTGGGGATGCATTTACCACGCCATTTAATCGCAGTTTTAGCTTGCCCTCTCGGTCAAGCTCCCCTAAGGCTTGCCATGCGTTTTCCTCTGCAATCGAACTAAAGAACATATTCACTATGCCAACTATCCCAAGGGAGTGAAGCTGCTTTTGAAATTCAAGTACAGCTTCCTTGTACTGCGCCTTTGTGGGGGGGTAAAGGCGCACTAGCGCCTTTGCAAGCTTCTGTGCCTCCTCACGC
>CAZLMF010000022.1:0-21091 GCA_964560565.1 uncultured Oscillospiraceae bacterium | reverse complement strand
TCTATCACTGCAACAATATCATCTACGAGTAAGTGAATGTTTTCTTCACCTTCAAACCGAGTAATTCGAAATTCGGTTATCCCATTCCAAAGTGAGCTGTCAAAGCAAACTTCTGTAGCATTTCCACTATCTAGTGTTAAATCAAGAATTGCACCTTCTACTTGCACGCCACCGCAAAATCCAGTAATTTGGATATTGCTTCTTCCTTCCGTATCCTCGGGCTCAAGTACGCAGGACTTGAGAGTCAGCTTTCCCTCACCCCTATACGAAAACGAAGTTGTAAAGCCAAACCCAACATAGCCTGTTATAAATAGAAAACAGTCTGACGAATTGCTTGAAATTGGGTAAGAGGAAGAGTCAATGCTGAGTTTTTGGTTCTTGTTATTATGCGGGAACGATTTGCCGTTATTATCCATGTTTTTTATTATCCAATAATCTGTTTTTATTGATATTGCTGTACTCTTTCTTAAACTTCCAAAGGTTTCAGTAATAATTTCATCAGTAAGGGATTGCGCAACAATGGGCATGGAAGTATGTAATGAAATACAAACACAAATACAAACAAGCATTATCACCGCAATCGAACGCAAAACACCTTTTAACTTTAAATAATTCATATGCCACCTCAGTTATGTCAAATTTGTTAAGGTTATATTAACACTTTATGGAGCAAAATACAAGGCATTTTGCATATTTTTGTAGAAAAATGTTTTATACAGTGAGAATTGTATTGAATAGTGGCTTTAGTGAGGAGGATAATCAACGCATCTTCTTCTAATTACCCGGTTTTCTCTTCAATCCACTCCCTGCGTGTGCAGGGAGATAACTACTTGTAATGATCCCACCATCTCTCATTTCTCATTCTTGCCCACCTTACCCCTTCCGTCATATTCACACTCCCCTTTGCATATATATGAAATAAAAACGCGCAAAGGGTGATGCAAGTGAAGGGTAACGTCGAGGAAAGATGTGTTATATTAGGGCAGTATATAATAGAGAATAATGCAACAGTTAGAGATACGGCAAAGCAGTACGGTGTCAGCAAAAGCACAGTACATAAGGACGTGTCCGAACGGCTTTTAACCATACAACCCCAGCTTCACACGCAGGTTAAGAAGGTCCTTGAGAAAAATAAGCAAGAAAGGCATATTCGAGGCGGCATGGCAACAAAGCTAAAGTATTGCTCCAGGCGCAATAAGGCGTGAAAAATTCCCCTTCGCAGTTATGCGAAGGGGAATTTGATATATATATTTATTCGCTCGACTTAATCTAGAGCAGGATGTACTTCTTCGCAAAGGCATCGATTGAATCCTCGTTGCTTGCATCAAAGCTCTCATTGCAAGGGATAAGCTCCCACGCCTCCTCATGCTCGATATAATCGCCCTTATTGAGCATTTTTAGCTCGCCTAGGCTTTCCATCTCAAGGATTGTATAGTCGGTGTAGGTTTCAAAGTTTACTTCATAGTCGGGGTATTTTGCATCCTCAAGGAATTCAAAGCGCTTTGTAAAAAGCTGACCTTTATTAAGGTATGATGCCCAGCCGTCCTCGTTGTTTGTCCCGACTTTAAAAGCAGGCTTGCAATTTGGATCCTGTTTAAGGGTGATATACTTATTACCAAGGAAAAACCTAGCGTCACGCGCATCATTATAAGGCCATAGCACTATTCTGCGGTTGGATAGCAAGCCTGTTTGCTTTTGTGACTGTGGGATAATTTCAACGCCACCTGTTGCCATTACAGTAAGCGCCCAAGGTGCAATCTCCTTGCCGTCTTCTAGAGAGGTGACTTTATGTCCTATTACCAGCCTGCTGGTGTTATCGTCAAGGGTAAAGCGCAGGGTATATGCAACGCCGTTTTCAATTTGCGGGTTAGGAGTCATAATGACAGTATTGTCTACTATTTTATAGTCAACAGGGTCATTGTCGGGATAATAGCTGCAAGGGAAGCCCTCTGGAGAGTACCATAATCTGTGTCCGCCGTAAATATGCCACTTTTTGCCCTTGCCATAGTATTCCTCAAATCCAGGGTCTTGATTAAAGGAAAGCTTTTCTGTGCCATCAAACAGCACATTTTCCATGCCCTTTAAGGCATATGAGATAACACGTGGGCCAACATCGACAGTGATAATCACGCTGACCTGCTCATTTTCAAGCTTTAGGCAACGCCCTATGTTCTTCTTTTCTACTTCGGTAATCTGAATTGGCATTTTATCATCATCCCTTCTATATCTAACAGGCTTCCCCTGCTTTTTATATTCACTTAATTACAACAGCACTTGTTGTAAATTCAGCGCCGCATTCGTGCCGCTTTTCATAGGATAGCGCAAATATATCCCCTGCTATGCCCTCTAAATCCGCAAAGCGACAAGCGGCAGGGCTTGTTTCCCTTAGCTTTGCAAGGGACTGCATTAAAGGGAACTGCGTTTCCCCCCTCGTGGTTTTTAGCAGCTCAAATCCACGCTCGTTTACACCAATTATTCTAGCATAAGGAGGGAGGATTTGCAAATCATTTTTCGTTATTCCAAGTAGACAACAAAGCACGATTCTTCGCAGTCTTGCAAGGGTGTACCTCTTGGACTTTATCCCCCTGAGTAGTTCATCTAGCGTTGTGGCGGTCCTAGCTGCCTTATAAATGCGGTTTTCTAAGCCCTGCCCCACATCGGGGATATTTTGTATATCATCCGCACTCATCATCCTCATGCGATAAAGAATTGCCGTTTCAAGGCGGCTGATGTCAGTGATGTTTTCACGAGTTAATTTCATAGGTGTGAGGGCACTTAAATCCCCACCACTATTATTACGAACAAGCTTTCGAATATATGACGCACTTGCGATACCATTCTTTAGCTGATTTGTATCGTGGGCGGCTCCCTTGCGCATAATAGTAATAGGTTTTATCTTCGATGAAAATTCGTGGATTGCTTGTATATATTCAATCCCAAGAGTGTTGTTAGGCGATGCAAAGACCGCCGCTATTTCCCCTCCGAAAAGCTTTGTAATAATCTGCTGCATAGCAGCTGGATAAGACTTCCCCTGTTTAAGGCTTTCTTGAAGGCTTGGGTGGCTTTGAGCATTGCGCGCGGCATTCCCTGCCTCTAAAAGTAAATCTACTCTCCCACATTCACTTCCAAAGCTAAGTATATCCACAAATCCCAGCTTATCAAGGATATGCACAGCTCCACGGGCAAAGCTTTCTGCCGTTGACATAGCGTATGCGCAAGGCAGCTCAATAACCAAATCTGCACCGCCCATTAAGGCATAACGCGCCCTTGTCCACTTATCAGTGATTGCAATATCCCCACGCTGGACAAATGCACCTGACATAACTGCAACTACATGAGTTGCCCCCGCCTTGCGGGTTTGCTCGATATGATAGCGGTGACCGTTATGAAATGGGTTATATTCACATATTATCCCTGCAGTTATCATCATTTCCTCCAAATTTATTGGCTATTACGCTAATAATGCGACAATTTTCTGATTATGTCTTGAAAAAAGCTCTGTAATGTAATAATATATAATGTGGACAACAAAGTCAATTAATTCGGAGGTAGAAATGAAAATCCTTGTCATTAACGCGGGAAGCAGTTCACTTAAGTATCAACTTATTGATATGTCCGATGAGCGTGTGATTGCAAAAGGCAATTGCGAGCGCATCGGTATGGGCGGAGTTATTACACATAAAGTTGGTAAAAACGAAATCGTCGAGGACTGTGAGTTTCCCACCCACACAGAAGCTTTTAGAAAGCTTGTAGATATGCTCGTTAAGGGCGAACACGCTGTAATATCTGACATGAATGAAATCTCTGCTGTCGGGCACAGGATTGTGCAGGGAGCGGAGCTTTTTACGGAGAGTGTCCTTGTAACAGATGAAGTAATAAACGCCATTGAGGGTATATCCGACCTTGCACCGCTGCATAATCCTGCTCATGTCCTTGCAATGCGTGCGTGTAATCGTGTGTTTGATGCAAGCACACCGCAGGTTGTAGTGTTCGACACTGCCTTTCATCAGACAATGCCCGCTAAGGCATATATGTTCGGTATCCCCTATGATTACTATGAGAAATACCATATCCGCAAGTATGGCTTCCACGGTACATCTCACCGCTATGTTTCGGGCAAATATGCTCGAATCGTCAACAAAGACCCTGCGGACCTAAAGCTTGTCACCCTCCACCTTGGCAACGGCTCATCCATTGCCGCTGTTGACGGCGGCAAGGTCATTGACACCAGCATGGGCTTTACTCCACTAGACGGGCTTATCATGGGCACACGTTCAGGCGCTGTTGACCCATCGGTAATCACCTTCCTAATGGAGAAGGAGGGCTTCAACGCCACTGAGCTTTCCGATATGCTCAATAAGAAGTCCGGATACTTAGGTATCTCAGGGATTTCGAGTGACCACCGTGATTTGTGCGCTGCAGTTGCGCAGGGTAGCGAAAGAGCAAAACTTGCCATTGACGTTCAGGTTTATCAAATTCAAAAGTACATCGGCTCCTATGCCACTGCAATGAACGGTCTTGACGCAGTTCTGTTTACAGGCGGCATCGGCGAGAACAGCACCCTTATGAGAAGGCTTGTTTGCACTAATATGGATTTTCTGGGTATAAAGCTAAACGACGAAAAGAACGAGCGCTTTAACCGTGAGCAAGCAAAAATCTCCACTGATGACTCCCGTGCTGAGGTTTGGATTCTTCCCACAAATGAGGAGCTTCTAATCGCTCGTGATACTCTGGCACTTATCAGCAAGTAAATCTTATATATACTTAAAAAAGCCGTTCATTTGAACGGCTTTTTGGTTTGTATTCTATTACTGTGTTTACTGCTATATTTCATCCTCGTTTTCGCTTGCTATGTTATTATCATGTTCATAGTAGCTTACATATTGCTTGGCTATGCCGATGATTTTCTCTGAATACGGCTTTTCCTTAGATTGCTCGATATATTGCTTAAAGAAAGCGTAAACCCTGTTGTCACTAGTGCGGCGAAGTCGCTGTGAAATATAATCATGAGTCGCAGCAAGCTCCTCCGACTCCATTACTTCAAGGGAGAAATCAATGAAACGGTTGAAGTCCGTATGCTGAAGAAAGTTACTTGCTATAACTACGCTTGAATATAAGCTTGGGGTGACTATAGTCTTGCCGTTTAGAGTAGTTTTCCCCTTAATGAGTGCATCTAGTTCGGGCTGGGTTAGGTTTTCAATGGTTTGAGCTGAAGTAATCATATCCACATCGGGCGAATCTTCACTTTTCTTAATGATCTCCTCACTCCACATTCCACCACGGTAGCTTTGTTCTTGGGAGTGGTAGTTTACTCTCAAATCATAAAAGTTGCGTGGCTTCCCATAGCGCCGCAGGAGCATTATGCGCTTAATAACATCAGGATCAAGGCGTGAAAAGGGTATGCGGCACGACATTGATTCAATCCCGGTGGGAGTTGGTGTCTTATTATCGGTAGCATCTGCGCTATCAAAGTAAAAGCCGTCTAATCGCTCGATTACAAGGCTGTGAAAATCTACGTCTTCCAATAGTGCCGCTGCTGCCTTGTGATGCCCATCTAAAACAGCGCAGAACATTCCGCATATATGCAGCGATATACCGCTTAATGTGCCGCCGTTTCTTGCAAACTCACGATAGTAGTTCATCCTTGGGCTATTGTAAAGGGCAGGGTGCTGAGTGGGCAGCATAAAGCAAGGTATCATCGTCTTGTCAAGTCCAACTGTTCGGCTTCGCTTCGCTGAGCCTCTTAGCTCACGAGGTGTGCCCGTTAAGCTCCAGAAAAAGTTGCCTGCGCCATCTGTCGGGTAAAGCTTTGTATAGTAGATTATATATGCACCGGATTGCAGCATTGAAAGGATTGGCTTAATAGCCTCCACAGCCTGCCCTAGTGAGTTGTATGTGGCTTCCCCAGCCTTTTCAAGCTCATCTATATGGACACGGTCTGCTCTGCCCCTGCCAACGCCTGAGGACACAAGCCTATCAGCAGTGGGGCTGCCAAAGTCTTGCACCACCATATTAAGCACAGGGGAATTGCCAATAAAAAGCGCCTTTTCAGTCGCTCCCTTATCACTCGCACGCTTAACCCTGCCAAAATTGCACTCCGTTATTACGCCCCTGCCGTTTTCAAGAAAAACAAAGGCTAAATCACGTCCATCTATATTCATAAGCTCATTATGAGCAATGTTAGGAACTGCCATGAACAACCTCCTTAGCTATCTCCCCTTCTCGGGCACACCAATGCTAATCAAAAGCTTGCGAATCCATGCTTCCTGATCCCTTGATATAGCACGAAAGGGTAAGCGCACAACTGCTCTGCCACGTCTTGTGAATACAAGCATTGTTTGAGTTTCAATGTATCCTGTAAAATGACTCCACGGAATAAGCTCGCTATAAAAACCAACGTTTTTCTCGATTGCAGCAACGCCCTCACTGCACACAACAAAGATAACATCATAATCCATCGCTTCATCATTTCGCATGATGCGTCCGACAAGAGAGGTTTGTAAGCACCTTGCAATAAAGAAAAGTATCAGCGATATAATAATGCTTCCTAGCAAAAACAAGCCGAGAGTTGCAACCCATCCAAGCTTCATTGCAACAATCTCGCTGAAAATCAATACTGCCGCACACCAAATTGCAAATGTGAGTATCCATGTATGACGCAGATAGAGGTTGCTCTGCTGCGCATGAGACGCTTCCAGAAGATCATCGGGATCATATTTGCACATTGTTGATACAAGCCTGTTCGGCACGTCAACATCACGATATATATCCTTTTTCGGCAAAAGCCTATTCGAGCGATCATAGAGATATGCACCTTGGGCATAGGACTCCATAATAGCACGACACCGCAGTATTTCATCTGTATCTGAGAACCACTCTTTTTTAAGCACATATGATTTTAATCCGCCCATTGAGACAACAAAGCTATACTTACTCTCGCTTATGCCCTTTATCTCCTCCCACGAGTAGATTGTAGGTATTTGCTCCCCACTTTTATAAACGGTGAAGTAATCGGCAACGAGAAATATTTCATTTGCTCCCTGAGCACGGATTTCAACTCCAGTGACATTTTTGAACCCCAAGTCATATCACCTCTTCATAAAAAATTATATCATAACTAGAATCTTCGATAAAGGTAATATTATTAATGTAATGTTAACAATATGGCAAGTAATAGTTAATTCTATCTATAGTGACCAATTGATAGGTACAAAACCGTTGGAAATAAGGAAGTTATTTGCCTTTGAGAAGTGTTTACAGCCAAAAAAACCATTGTATGCCGCTAGTGGGCTTGGGTGTGCAGCTTCAAGGATTAAATGCTGTTTTGATGTAATGAGCGCCTTTTTTTGGCGCGCAAAGTTGCCCCAAAGCATGAAAACCTTTGGCTGCTCAGTTTCGTTAATATGAGCGATGACAGCATCGGTAAACTTCTCCCAACCCTTTTTGCGATGGGACTCGGGTTTTCCCCTCTCAACAGTTAAAACAGCGTTTAGCATGAACACGCCCTGCTTTGCCCATGGAAGCAAGTAGCCGCTATCAGACATTTCACAGCCAAGGTCACTTTTAATTTCCTTGCAGATGTTCACAAGGGAGGGAGGGCGCTTTACTCCCTCCTGCACTGAGAACGCCATACCATGAGATTGCCCCGGTTGATGATAGGGGTCTTGACCGAGGATTACCACCCTTATATTTTCAGGGGGCACTTCTCTAAAGGCAGTAAAAATATTCTCCCTTGCCGGATATACTTCAGTGGCGGCATATTGCTGTGCCACAAACTCCTGCAAAGGGTTATAGTAATCCTGCTTTGTCTGTTGGGCAAAGAACTCGTCCCATGAATTATCGATAGAAATCATTTTACACCTACTTTTATGCGCATTCCTACTTGCTGATTAGTCCTCTTTGTTGTGCCTCTAAGAATGTCGGCTGGGCAGTATCCTTTTGGGATAGCAGCGGCTCAATGCCCTCTAGCTGCCAATCAACAGCTATTGTTTCATCATTCCACATTATGCCTGCCTCTGAGGTAGGGTCATAATAGTCGCTGCATTTATAAGCAAATACCGCCGTTTCACTGCGCACCACAAAGCCGTGGGCAAATCCCCTTGGCACAAACGCCATTCTCTTGTTCTCGCCGCTTAGAATTGCGCTGTCCCATTGCCCAAAGGTCGGTGAACCTGCACGCAGGTCAACTGCTACATCAAGCACCTCACCTTGTATTACACGCACAAGCTTGTCCTGCGCTTGTCTGGTTTGAAAGTGAAGTCCACGCAGTACACCCTTGCTTGACTTGCTTTCATTGTCCTGCACAAACTTAGTTGTAATGCCAATATCGGATAAATCACGCTCATTGTAAGTTTCAACGAAATATCCCCTTGCATCAGCAAATACTGTTGGCTCTATGACCATAAAGCCGCCAAGTGAGGACTTTACTAAGTTTAATTTTCCCATTGTATTTCTCCTTTTAGTTTAGTTCTTACTACTTATAAAAGCTCTATTCCCACAGGGCAGTGGTCGCTTCCCATAACATCGGGGCAGATGACACTGTCCTTGATTTTATCCGCAATTCGGTTCGAGGTGAGGAAGTAGTCAATGCGCCAACCTGCATTGTTTTCCCTTGCACTGAACATATATGACCACCATGTATAAGCGCCTGTTACATCAGGGTATAAATGCCTAAATGAATCAGTAAAACCTGCGCCTAGCAGCTCCTCAAACTTGCCCCTCTCCTCATAAGAGAAGCCTGCATTGCCAATGTTAGACTTTGCATTTTTAAGGTCGATTTCATTGTGCGCAACATTTAGGTCGCCGCAGATAATGACGGGTTTTTTCTCATCCAGCTTGCTTACATACTCACGAAAGGCATCATCCCACGCCATGCGGTACTCAATGCGCTCAAGCCCACGCTGCGCGTTAGGTGTATAGACATTGACAAGGTAAAAGTCCTCAAGCTCAAGGGTGATGACTCTACCCTCGTTGCCATGCTCCTCTATGCCTATATTGTATGCGACTGAAATCGGCTTTAGCCTTGTGAAAATCGCCGTGCCTGAATAGCCCTTTTTGACCGCACTATTCCAATATTGCTCATATCCATCAACTATGACTTCGATTTGCCCCTGTTGCATCTTTGTTTCCTGTACGCAAAAAATATCAGCGTCAATCTCTTTGAAAAAGTCGTAAAAGCCTTTTTTTATACAGGCACGCAGCCCGTTTACATTCCATGAAATAAGTTTCATTCTTTCGCCTCCTGCTATGTTATATCACTATTTTACCACGTTACTGCCCATATTAGCAATACAAAAACAAAGCCAGCATGAGCTGACTTTGTTTCTTATCTAATTGGATATACCTGTCTATTGCTTGTTTTGCCCGTAGTAAGCGCCTTTTCCGTGCTTTCTCAAATAATGCTTGTCAAGGAGGGCTTTCTGCATTGGCGCAAAGTCCTGTCCCCTAAGGGAAAGTGTGTGCCATGCCATCATTGCCAACTCCTCAAGTACAACCGCGTTATGTACCGCATCCAAAGCATTTTTGCCCCATGCAAAAGGGCCGTGCGATGCCACTAGCACCGCCGGAACCTCACTTGCTTCTATCCCAATGCGCTCGAAGGTTTCAATAATCACATTCCCTGTTTCAAGCTCGTACTCGCCGTCAATTTCTGCCTGTGTCATGAGCCTTGTGCAAGGAATATCATCGTAGAAATAGTCCCCATGAGTAGTGCCAAGGGCAGGAATGCTAAGCTTTGCCTGAGCAAAGATAGTCGCCCAACGTGAGTGGGTATGGACAATACCGCCAATATCGGAATAGCGGCGGTAAAGCGCAAGGTGCGTTGCGGTGTCGGTAGAGGGGTTTAGCTCCCCTTCAACCTTTTTGCCGTTTAAGTCGAGCACCACCATGTCCTCTGGCTTCATGCTCTCGTACTCAACGCCTGACGGCTTTATGACTACTAAACCACTATCACGGTCGATAGCGGAGACGTTCCCCCATGTAAAGGTCACAAGTCCATGCTTTGGCAGTAGCATATTGGCTTTATAAACATCATTCTTTAGTGCTTCCAGCATATTTTTGTCCTTTCGAAATGTTCCGTTCTTATTATTCTTTGCTCTCAAGTTTTTATTTTAGCTTAAAAGCAATGTCGTTCCACATAAGCTCCTTGCTAAGCTCATTCAAATCCGTCTTCTCGCCTATATGTACAAATTCAATGTCCATCATTTGTGCCCAGTCACGCATATGCTCCGCCGTTAGCGCAAAGCTTACGCAGGTATGGTGAGCGCCACCTACTAAAATCCACGCCTCAGCGGCGGTTTGCAGGTCAGGCAAGGGTTTCCACATAACTCTTGCAACAGGCAGCTTTGGCATTGGCGCTATCGGCTTAACAGCCTTGATGTCGTTTACTATCAGGCGCATTCTTCCGCCCATGTCAATAAGGGTCACCGCAATGGCATCCCCTGCCATGCCGTCAAATACCAAACGTGCAGGAGGATTTTTCCCTCCTATGCCAAGCTCATGCACTTCAACCCTGGGCTTTTCAGCCGCAAAGGTTGGGCATACCTCAAGCATATGTGCTCCAAGGATAAGAGGATTTTCAGGGTCAAGATGGTAGGTATAATCCTCCATAAAGCCTGTTCCGCCCTCAAGCCCCTGTGCCATTTGCTTCATTATGCGCACCATAGCGGAGGTTTTCCAGTCGCCCTCGCCGCCATAGCCGTAGCCCTGCTCAAGCATACGCTGTGTTGCAATGCCAGGTAATTGTTCCATGCCATATAAATCCTCAAAGGTGTTGGTGAACGCACCAAATCCGCCCTCATCGAATATAGCCTTTAGAGCAATCTCATATTTAATCTGAACTCTTATTGAGTCGATGTTGTCGGTGTTTATAACGTACTTTTCTTTGTACTGCTCATAAACCGCATCTATTTGAGCATCTGTGACTTTGTTTATCTCTGCCACAAGATCCCCCACGCCCATTGTGTTTATCGACCAGCCAAGTTTAATTTCAGCCTCGACCTTGTCACCCTCTGTTACTGCAACCTGCCTCATATTGTCGCCAAAGCGGACAACTTTCAGGGAACGGGACTCCATTACGCCAACTGCACTGCGCATAAATCCGCCAACACGCTCTTGCACCTTAGGATCACCCCAATAGCCTGCAATAATCTTGCGCGCAAGGCGCATACGAGCGCCAATAAAGCCGTGCTCACGGTCACCATGTGCGGATTGGTTGAGGTTCATAAAGTCCATGTCTATGGTTTCAAAGGGAATGTCGCGGTTATACTGGGTATGGAAGTGCAGATATGGCTTTGTTAGCCTTGAAAGCCCTGTTATCCACATTTTCGAGGGGGAAAAGGTGTGCATCCAAGTAATTACACCTGCGCAAGACTTGTCATAGCTTGCCTGCTCCATAACTGCGGTGATTTCATCAGTAGTGGTGACTACCCCCTTGCTTATAATTTTACAGGGTAGCTTGCCGGAGTCATTTAACCCCTTTGTGATTTCATCTGCATCCTGTGCAACCTTTAGCAATGCTTCTTTGCCATAAAGGTGCTGACTACCTGTAATAAACCAAAAATTGTACTTTTGAATACTGGACATTTTTGTTTGCCTCCTTACTTTATTGCTTGAACATTTAATAGATAGTTTGTTCCCAACAGGGATTATCATAAATAGCGGTATACCGCATTGTGATACTAATGCTCGCCTAGTTAAGCTTTACGCCGAGCTTGCTGCCGAATATGGCAAGCCCCTCGTCAGAAAGAGCGGTAAAAGTCATTACATACTGCCTGTTATCAAAGTCCCATTGGCGCAGTGCAATACCTTGATAAGTTTCCCCCTCGATGGTAAGGGTGATTTTGCTGCTTTGAGCGTCATATTCCCAAGTGCCCTGCGCTTCCCCTAGAATTTCACCTGTGGAGTAAAGCTTAATAAGCTTTGAATATTTCACATCTCCGGTTATATCTGTGCCATGCTCGATTAGCTTATAACTGCCGATTATCTCGCCTAGCTCGTAGCTTTCAAGGGTTTCACCTGCATAACGATGCGGCGATACCATAGGCCAGCCTTTATCGCTAAAGAAGAACTGATGCACTCTTACTGAATGCCCCTCCCCACCTGTGGTTAAACGGGTGTGGAAAATGAGGAAGTACTTGCCGCTTTCAGCGTCATAGTAGGCAGAGTTGTGTCCGGGGGATTTATAGCCCCTTGTGAGTGACGCATTTTCGCCATCGTATTTCTTGAATTGGTAGTTACCCATAATTTTGACGCCATACTTTTCTATTGCGGTATCATTAAAGAACGTTCCGCTTGGGCCGCCGCAATTTATCATATCCTGCCCCTTTGCATCATAGTAAGGGCCATCGGGGGTCTTTGAGCGTGCGACTCGCATATTATAGCCGTCATTAGCGCCAAGTCCGCCAAAGGATAGGAATAGGTAGTAATACTCAGTTTCAGGACTATAAAGTATATACGGGCCCTCAATACGGCTGTGATTTTTACCTAAAAGCATTTTACCGTAGCCCTGCCCCTCATAGGGGAAGCCTGTTTGGGGATCCATCTCCATTATATAAATACCGCCGGAGTAGGAGCCGTATACCATCCATAGCTTGCCGTCATTATCAAAGAAAGTATGTGGGTCAACCGCATTAGGGTGAATGCTTGCGTTGTAGTTTGTGCCGTCCTCGGATTTGCCTGCCATTCCTGACTTTAAGAATATGCCCAAATCCTTATAAGGTCCATCAACATTATCGGAAACCGCAACGCCCAAGCTGGATAGAGGGCTATCCCCTTTACAGGTGCAGTAGTAGTGGTAGAATCTGCCGTCTGCAAGTTGAATTGTATCGGGCGCCCAAAAGGTTTCCGTCTTTGCCCACTCAAAAGCCTCCGCCATTTCCTCCCTTGCGTTGGGGATAACGGGATTGCTGCTGTTTACACCCGAGCCTATAAGCTCCCAGCTGATAAGGTCGTCGGTTTTTGCAACCGCAAGATGGGAGCCGAATACATAGTAAGTGCCATCTACGTTTATCACCGATGGGTCATGCACTGACACATCCTTAAATAAAGGCCCATCTGTTTGAGGCGTTTCTATCATTGCCATTTCATCCTCCGGTAGTGGATTTGACTCAACCTCTGATGCGGTGGATATCGCAGGTGAGCTTTTGTCGGTACTGCTTGCTACCGAATGGGAGGAAGTTTCATCATTTATATTGCAGCCTGCAATGGCAATAGTGCCTACTGCACATAGTGCCATTAAAGCCACTAATCGTTTTTTTAACATTAAGATTATACCTTTCCAAGCCTTACAAGTTAGCAAAAATTAAGCTAAGCTATTGTGAGATGCAGATTGAAGCCACTGAGCAAGCAGGCAGATTAACTGTGAACCCTGTGTCGCTAAGCTTAATATCCTCAAAGGCGGTAGGTGTAACCTTATCAGGCTCGTCAAAGGTATTATGGTCGGTCATATTGCCGCATAGCAGCTGTCCCTGCGCGGAGGTTGGCTTGAAGCCTAAAATATCAGCGCTAATTTCAGCGGACTTATCAAGGGATAGGTTGCAAAGGGTGACAGTCATTGTTCCATCTTCCGCAATGGAAGCGCACTGATGCACCAAAGGCATATCCTGCTCAATTTTCTCTGTTGCAATGCTGCTTTCAAGGAGAGTTGCATCCATATGCTCCTTATACATATCAAACACATGATAGGTGGGAGTGAGAACCATTTTATCGTCCTTAGTCAGCACAACTGACTGCAAAACGTTTGCGGTTTGCGCAAGGTTTGCCATTGTAACTCTATCGGAATGCTGGTTAAATATGTTCAGGTGAATTCCTGCTATCAGAGCATCACGCATGGTGTTTTGCTGGTATAGGAAGCCCGGATTTGTCCCCGGCTCAACATCATACCAAGAACCCCACTCATCAACAATAAGCCCTATACGCTTGTTAGGGTCGTAGCGGTTAATAATCTCGCTATGCTTTGTGACAAGAGTGTCCATATGAAGAGCTTTCTTCATGGTTGAATACCATGCCTGCTCATCAAACTCAGTTGCACTGCCCTTATGTGACCAAGACTCGCCGGGGATTGTGTAGTAGTGAAGGGAAATACCATCCATCATCCAATGGGCATTGCGAACTACTACCTCTGTCCAGTTGTAGTCATCGACGTTTGCGCCGCATGCCACCTTGTAAAGCTTGTTTTCTCCGTAGCTGCGGGTGACAGTTTGGTACTTGCGGTATTCATCTGCATAGTATTCAGGGCGCATATTGCCGCCATTGCCCCAGTTTTCGTTACCAACACCAAAGTAGCGCACCTTCCAAGGCTTATCCTGCCCGTTTTCCTCACGCAGGCGTGTCATTGTCGACTCGCCGTCAAAGGTCAAGTACTCAACCCAATCGGACATTTCACGCACTGTGCCGCCGCTTAGGTTGCCGTTAATATACGCATCGCAACCTAAAAGCTCGCATAGGCGCATAAATTCATGGGTGCCAAAGCTGTTGTCCTCTATAACTCCGCCCCAGTAGATATTAATTTTTCTAGGACGCTTGGCAGGGTCGCCGATTCCGTCCATCCAGTTGTATTCCTCTGCAAAACATCCGCCCGGCCAGCGCAAAACAGGTACACGAATTTTACGAAGTGCCTCCAGTACGTCAAGACGTATACCGTCTATATTAGGAATGTCGCTATCCTTGCCCACATATAGCCCACCGTAAATGCAATGTCCTAAATGCTCGGAGAAATGCCCGTATATTTCTTTGTGAATTTTACTTTTCTTTTGGTTTGCGTTAATCATCATAATATTAGGTTTTCCCATTTACTTTTCTCTCCTCTTATTCTTAATTAATATTATACAGCAGATTGCGCCAATCAGCAATATTGCAACGGTAATTCCAATATAAATCCATACATTGTTATTAAGATTTTCAACCTTTGCTGTATTATCTTCAATTGAGTCGGGGTTTTCTCTCGCTAAACACGTCAGCGTGAACTGTATACTTCCCAAGCGATGTAGTTTTACGCTTTGAGATGCCCGATAATGCGACTAGGGTTGTTTTTTACGCTGTTCATCATGTGAGACATACAACAAACGTAATAATAATGCATTTTGTGACTGTCATGTGACTTTTCATCTATATACTGTTTTTAAAGGAGTGGAGTAAGCACTATGTCATTTAACCCTATAAATACAGAAGTTATGCCTGTTTCAAGTAATCTCTCTCGTTTTTGGGTCGCTGTTGATGACATCAAAGACGGAGAAATCATTGGCAGACTTTGTAACCATTATGAATGCATTGTGAAAAATTTCACAGGCACATTACAACTGATTACCTATGCTGACGACTTTTTCGATAAACATAACTACCCACAAGCCACTCATGAAATGCGCAGCTTTAATCAAGCAAAAAGCTCATCGCAAAATTCTCAAAAAATTGATGATTCGGAGGTCTTAAAAGTGGATGAAAGTAACATTATTATAGAATCAGGTGGTAAGGCGACCTTTATGATTCAGGTGCAATACCGCCAAAACGCCACTTGGCAGGGCACAATAAAATGGACAGAGGGCAAGAAAATCGTTCACTTTCGAAGCGGCTTAGAGCTTATCAAGCTTATTGACGAAGCTGTAGCTTGTTCAGACGTTAAAGGCTCCAGCGAGTGCGCAAGTTGGAGCGAGGCTGAGAAGTCAGGCGAATAATATTACATTTAACCCCACGCAAAGCAATGCGAAAAAGGCGTTGCTTTACGTGGAGTTTATTTTTGCACAAAAATTGCTGCAAATTTTGCTGTAATATTAACAAAGTTTGAATAAGCGCTAAGTATTTTATTTATTCTGTCGATATATACATTGATATTCTAAGTTTTCTTTTGTTTGCTGTATGTAGCTAAGTTTTTTAAGGAGTGTGGTATATGAAGAATATGAAAATAGGGAATAAACTGCTTTTAGCATTTGGCTCTTGCGGGATAATGATACTTTTTGTTGCCCTTGTCGGCTTTTATGCAATTATTATGGGGAACATTAGAGCAACTGACATGTATGAGGAAAATATCGCTCCTATGGCAAAGCTGATTAAAATAGAGCAGGGAATTTACGAGCAAAGCGAGTCCGGACGTGAAATGCTGTCTAGTGAGCCGGGTAAAATAATTTTTACAAACGCTAAGGGTAAAGCCGCAATTAGCATAACCAACATGAACAGCTTGCTGGATGAATACTCTAGTATGCTTGTCCATTCGGATGAGATTGATGCGCTATCAAGGCTTCGCGCCTCTTATGCTGACCACTTTTTGCCCAATATGGAAACTGCCATGGACGGCAACTTTGATGAGAAAGGTGCTTCCGTGTATAAAAATAATCTAACAGCATACCGCAATGAAGTTGTGGCTGTGATTGATGAGCTTTTCTCTTTTAATGATAGTTATGCAACCGAGCATAAATCCACTTCAGACAAAATGCTTATACTGATACTCTCTGTTGGGATACCCACAGTAATCATCGTAATAATTTGGATGCTTTACCTGATTAGAACCCTTAATGCCACAATTACAAAGCCTATTGTAAAAATGATTGATGCGGCAAAGAAGGTTTCCCTAGGAGAAACGGAACTTACAATAGAGGTTAAAAGCAAGGACGAAGTTGGGGAGCTTGCTGCTGCACTTAGAAGGATGATTGAGGGTATTAAGGAGCAAGTAAATGCTGTTTCTGCCCTTGCACAAGGGGACTTCACCTATGCAATTACAGCTCGTTCTGACAACGACTTGATTGCACACGAGCTTTCTTCGACTATGAAAAGCCTTAGCAACACGCTTTTGGTTATTCGCCGCAGCGCTGAAGAAGTTGAAACAGGAGCTTCACAGGTGTCCGCAGGAGCACAGGTGCTTTCACAGGGTGCAGCTGAACAAGCTGCGTCTATTGATGACCTTACCACATCAATGACTCAAGTTTCCGACTCGGCGGCGACCACCTCCGAAAATGTCCGCATTGCAAATAAATATATGGATAGTGCCGTTTCAAGTGTTAATTTAAGTAACGAGCATATGTCTGATATGCTTGTGGCAATAAATAATATCAGTACCACCTCCGAGGAAATTCAAAAGATTATTAAGCTTATTGACGATATATCCTTCCAGACAAATATTCTGGCGCTTAACGCCGCTGTCGAGGCGGCTCATGCAGGCGCTGCAGGAAAAGGCTTTGCTGTTGTGGCAGATGAGGTGCGCACCCTTGCAGGCAAGTCTGCAGATGCCGCTAGGCAGACTGCACAGCTTATTGAAGCATCACTGCGTGCGGTGGAGGAAGGGCTTGGTATTGCAGACCAAACCGCTAAGGCGCTCGAGAATGTGACCGAGCAATCAACTAAAATCCAACAGACTATTACCGAAATAGACGAAGCATGTGTGCATCAGGAAAGCGAAATCAGCGCAATTATGCAGGGGCTGAGCCAGGTTTCCATTGTGACTCAAACAAACTCCGCCACAGCAGAGGAAAGTGCCGCTACAAGCGAGGAACTTACGGGACAATCTGCGGTATTGCGCGATGAGGTACATAAGTTTATTTTGGCATAGGGGTTTTGGAGTTAATTGAAAATAGATTTGTTTTAGTAGCTACCTATCATGGGTAGCTACTATTTTGTGTGTTGTTATTTCTCTCTTGCGGAACAATTCTAGTTCTCATTTGAACTACGTCGTTACTAAAGGGTTCATCAAAGGGAGACTTTGTCCCCTTAACACCCCCTTTCCCCTGTGTCATTATCCAAATAATAACATATTATGTACTATTCTATCACCTGATATAATGCAATTCTTACAGAAAGGCGGAATAAAATGGCACCCAACTTACAAGATGACAATTCCTCGCCACAAATGGGGATGAATACACGTATGATGCTAGGCTACGGATATGTTCCTGTGCAACAGTTAAATACAGTGTATGATGCGGCGACAGGACTACGAAACGGCACTATATTCCCCGAGCTCAACATTCCAATAGATGAATATACAAGGGGGATTTACAGTGGACTTTAGTAGCTATAGGCGTGCAAATTCACCCACTACAGCACATAACCCGATGATGGAAACAACTTTTGTACCACCATCGCCCTTTTCTATTCCTCCATCACAAATGCGTACTACTGCACCCCGCATGGTAACGCCAACTCCGCAAGCGCAGCCACCTGCACGTGCTCCTGTTGCTCCGGTTAGAGGCAATCGCCAACAAATGCTAGAAGCGCTTATGGCGGCTGACTTCTTTGTGCTTGATATGGGACTTTACTTGGATACTCATCCAAATGACACACGAGCTCTAAAAATGTTTACGGACGCATCTGAGACAGCTTCAAGGCTACGTATGGAATTTGAGGCAGCTTTCGGGCCGCTTACAATACCAACAGCCGGCGGAACAACCCGTTGGAACTGGATTGACGATCCATGTCCATGGGATAACGGGAATAGGAGGTAATGAATAATGTTTATATATGACAAGAAAACGCAGTTCCCCGTTAATATTCGCAATAAAAACCCAAAGCTTGCATCATATGTACTTAGCCAATATGGCGGCCCGGATGGTGAGCTTGGTGCATCGCTACGCTATCTTTCGCAGCGTTTTACTATGCCCGATGAGCGCAGCCGTGCACTGCTGACGGATATAGGCGTAGAGGAGCTTGGGCACTTAGAGATGGTTGGCTCTGTGGTATCACAGCTTACAAGCGGACAGGGCGCAAAGGAGTTTGACCGCTACGGTGTGGGCGCATACTTTATAGATCACGCTAATGCTGTTTATCCTGCAAACGCAGGAGGCGTACCCTTTACAGCGGCATACCTGCAATCAAAGGCAGACCCTATTGCAGACCTTGTAGAGGACTTAGCGGCTGAGCAAAAGGCACGTGCTGTCTACGACAATATCATTTGGATGAGCGATGACCCCGATGTCACAAATGTCATGAAGTTCTTGCGTGAGAGAGAGATAGTGCATTTCCAACGCTTTGGCGAGCTGCTTGACCATTTACAGGCTAATATTAAAAGATAACGTCGAGTGTTTTTCATTCCTGTTTGCAAGTAGTTTTTCCTTTAGTAGCTGCTTATTTTAAGTAGCTACTACTTTTTGGAGGGCACACTCGCTTTGATAAACTTATTAATTAGTTACTGATGGCAAGTAATAATCAAATTTTTTCTATCGTTTTAGGCAAAATGGTATACTCTTTTATTAGCGCGTGGTATACTTTTTTCTTAACATTCGCATGACAATGCAGTTACGAACATATTTGTAAATTGGCTTTTTTATATTGCGAACACAAAATAAGGAGCATTTTTATATGTTTGTAAAGGTGCACTCTTGCGAACACATGAATGGATAAAAGAATAGCGCGAAGCATGCGCCCGCGCTATTCTTTTAATTATGTAAACTAGCCATTAAAGTTATAGTTTTCAGCCAAAAGATTCATAGATTTTAACATTTTATGCGTATAGATAAATGGTCCAACAAGAATCAAGCTTCCAAGAACATTCCATAACCAAAATGCACTTGCGCTAAAACTGTATGGAATACCTCTGCGCTTTAACTCATTTCCAATTCTGTTACAAATCTTATGATTCCAAACAATTGGAACAATACCAAGTGTTAATCCAGCAAAAATAAATACCACTAAACAATAGTGCATAGTTTTTTTGCCATCATATCTGCTAGCAATTGTGGTAATATCAGTACTTACAGAAGACATCACAACGATTCCGTAAATTCCAAAAGTCACAATTGATAACAAGATAAATTTTAAAAGGCTACGCTTTGTATTTAGCTGTCCAACTGGTGCGGTACTAACCACTGGCTTATTATTAACACTACATCCACAACTCATACAAATATCTGCATTTTCATGAATTTCGCTTCCGCATTTAGAACAATATTTCATAACTCTCTCCTTTTATATTTTCTTTTCATCATTGGTTAAGTCCATTGGCACATTTCTAACCTCACAGGCAGTAGTTAAAGCTGTAATAGCAACCACTAAACAATTGCGATTATTTTACTTATCCTTTTCATTACACTACTTCTTTAAATCTTTATTTTCTACCCTTGATATAATTTCCTCTCGTTCCTTCCTCACTGGATATTCCGCAAGCTATCGCAGTAAGTTAAATGCTCTATCGCCCCTATTTTTTATAGTATACAATATTTCAAATAATATCTCTTTCTTATTTTATCACACCATTCTTATAACTTCAACATATTTTGCACTTATTTTCCTTGTTTTGTGCATGGAGTACAATAAAAGGTACTGCTTGCAGCAATTTTTACTAATTATATCCTCGTCCCACTTCAATTCCTCCTACCCCCTTGCCTTTTTCCTCAAAAACCATTAATATAGTAAAAGGATAGGAAATAAAACTTAACTATCACATGGTAGCCTTTGAAAAGCTCAAAACTGGTTAATTCAACCGCTTTTGAAGCATAATAATATAAATTTAGGAGGATGAAAAATGAAAAAGCATGTAAAAAACAATGTCTATTGGGTTGGCAAAATTGATTGGGAGCTTGAATCCTTTCACGGCGCAGATTATTCCATAAACCACGGCTCCAGCCAAAATGCATACCTTATTAAAGAAGAAAAAACTGTGCTAATCGATACTGTATGGAAGCCTCATTCCACGGAGTTTGTTGATAATTTGCAGCAAGAAATCGACCTGAGCAAAATCGACTATATCGTAATCAATCACGGTGAGGTTGACCATAGCGGTTCATTGCCGGCGCTCATGGAGAAAATCCCCAACACCCCTATTTACTGCACCGCAAACGCTGTCAAGTCCCTAACGGGGCAGTTTCATCACCCAGAGTGGAACTACAATGTCGTTAAAACCGGTGACAGCTTAGACATAGGAAACGGCAAGAAGCTTGTTTTTGTGGAAATGCAGATGCTGCATTGGCCAGACAGCATGGCAACTTACATGACACAGGATAATATCCTGTTTTCCAACGATGCCTTTGGACAGCATTTTGCTGTTGAGGAGCTTTTCAACGACAAAGCGGATAAGTGCCAACTTTGGGAGGAGGCAATTAAGTATTATGCCAACATCCTAAACCCATTTTCGCCCCTTGTAAAGCGAAAGGTTGAGGAAATTCAATCCCTAGGG
>CAZLMF010000021.1:0-21249 GCA_964560565.1 uncultured Oscillospiraceae bacterium | reverse complement strand
GATAAGCAAGCTTTTGAAAGCCAGCTTAGTTCAGAGCTATATGCGGACATAGACCTAAAAGGCAAGCCGTTGGCGTTTTCATGCCTATGTGGGTTGTTCAAGTACATATTAGATACCCAAAAATCTACTGTTAAACGCTTTACTTCTCTTGAGTATTATTCGGGTGATGAGTTTGTAGGCATTGATTTATCTGCAAGGCGCAATCTTGAGCTTTGCGAAACCTTAAGGGGCAGAGAGCGAAAAGGTACACTGCTTTGGGTGCTTGATAGCACAAAAACCTCAATGGGTAAGCGTTTATTAAAAGCCTGCATAGAACAGCCACTAACAAACCATAATCGCATATTGCGCCGACTTGATGCAGTTGAACAGCTTTGCGCCTCATCAATATCTTTAAGCGAGTTAACCGAAAGCCTTGGTGGCGTGTATGACCTAGAACGTCTTATGACAAGAATAATGTATGCAACTGCAAGCCCAAGAGATGTTAAGGCTCTCGCCTTTACAGCGCAGAAGTTGCCTTTAATTAAACAATTACTCGTTGATTTTAGCGCACCATTAGTTATAGAGCTTAATAAGAACATCAGTACCCTTGAAGAAATTCGTCTACTGATTGATAACGCCATTGTTGACGAACCTCCGGTACATACAAGGGATGGCGGAATGATTCGTGATGGCTTCAATGAAAAGCTTGATAATCTTCGTGCAATAATTACAGGCTCCAACGACATTCTTGGAACAATAGAAAAAAATGAGCGTGAGAAAACAGGCATCCGCACACTAAAGGTTGGATACAATCGTGTATTCGGCTACTATATTGAGATTTCGAGGTCTTATGCAGGCAGTTTGCCCGATAACTACATCCGCAAGCAAACCCTTGCAAACAATGAGCGCTACATAACTGAGGAGCTTAAAAATATAGAGAGCCAAATCCTAGGCGCAAACGAAAAAATACTTGCTCTTGAGCAGGAAATCTTTAATGAAGTTCGGGATTTTATTGCAACTAAGCTAAAAGAGGTGCAGTCCACCGCAAGTGCAATCGCACAGCTTGATGTGCTATGCTCATTTGCGTCTGTTTCGCTTAAAAATGGTTATTGCCGACCGGATATTACCCTCGATAACGTAATTGATATCCAAGACGGACGACATCCGGTTGTAGAGGAAATTCAAACAGGTGAGCTGTTCGTGCCAAACAATACCTACCTCGATACAGCACAAAACCGCATGGTTATACTCACCGGTCCTAATATGTCAGGCAAGTCCACATACATGAGACAGGTTGCGTTGATAGTGATTATGGCGCAGATGGGATGTTTTGTCCCTGCAAAATCCGCACGCATTGGCGTTGTGGATAAAATTTTTACACGTATTGGAGCTTCCGACGATTTAACTTCGGGACAGTCGACTTTTATGGTTGAGATGAGCGAGGTTGCCGATATTTTGCGCAACGCCACAAGACGCAGTCTTGTAATACTCGATGAAGTAGGCAGAGGCACTTCCACCTTTGATGGAATAAGCATTGCAAGAGCTGTTGCTGAGTATATTTCACAATCAAAGCAATTGAGTTGTAAAACCCTTTTTGCAACTCATTATCACGAGCTTATTGAGCTTGAACAGGAGCTTGAGGGTGTGAAAAATTATAGTGTTGCAGTCAAGCGATATGGAGACAGTGTGAAGTTTTTAAGAAAGATTGTGCCAGGCGGTGTTGATGACAGCTACGGTATTGAGGTAGCAAAGCTTGCAGGCATTCCGGATAGGGTAGTCAAAAGAGCAAAGGAACTGCTTGCGCAGATGGAAACCTCCCAAAAGCAGCAACTTAACAAAGCTTTAATGGCGGCTGATGATGAACAACTAAGCTTTGAGGAGCTTGAACAGCAAAAGCTTATAAAGCGACTTCGTCAGATTGACCTTGACGAGCTTACACCAAGAGAATGCATGATGGTATTAGAGGAGCTAAAGGGCTTCCTTAACTAACGGAAAGGATACAATATGGCTAGAATTAACCTGCTAGGACGTGACATATCCGAGCTTATCGCCGCAGGTGAGGTAATTGAGCGACCTGCATCTGTTATAAAGGAGCTTGTTGAAAACTCCATTGATGCAGGGGCAACTGACATAACAGTAGAGATAAAAAACGGCGGAATAAGCTTTATACGAGTAACGGATAACGGCAGCGGAATTGAGCCGGAGGACATTCCAACCGCTTTTTTACGTCATGCAACAAGCAAAGTGCATACCGCAAATGATCTTGACGAAATCGCGACCCTTGGCTTTAGGGGTGAGGCGCTTGCTTCTGTATCGGCAGTATCAAGGGTTGAAATAATATCAAAGACTAAATCTGAAAGCTATGGTGTTAGCTATTCGGTTTCGGGGCTTGAGCAAGGGTCTCTCGAGCAGGTGGGTTGCCCAGATGGCACGACTATTATTGTCCGAGATTTATTTTATAACACCCCTGCTCGCTTAAAGTTTCTAAAAAAGAATGTGAGTGAAGGCAACTATGTCAGCGCAATCCTTGATAAGATTGCACTCTCACACCCGGAAGTATCCATTCGCTTTATCCGTGATAATAAATCCGAGCTTGCAACTCCCGGTGACGGAGATTTATATTCTGCAATTTATGCAGTGCTTGGAAGGACTTTTGCGCAGACGCTTATTCCTGTTGATTACACTTATGAGGGCATACATATAAAAGGCTATACCTGCAAGCCTGTAGATAGCAGAGCAAACCGCACTATGCAGCACTTTTTCGTAAACGGTAGATATGTGCGTTCGAAAATTTGCACCGTTGCAGTTGAGGAGGCATACAAAGGCTCAATTATGACAGGGAAATTCCCAAGCTGTGTGCTTAATATTGAAATCCCTTATAGCCTAGTTGATGTCAATGCTCACCCAACTAAAACTGAGGTTAGATTCTCAAACGAAAAGATAATATTTGACAGCCTTTACTTTGTTATAAAAAGTGCATTACTTCAAGAAGATAAACCTCAGGAGATTGAGCTTAAAAAGCCTGCTATACAAAACTTTACACAGGATAAAACTGTTTTTTATACCACTTCAAATAAAAATGCAAATGCAAATGCTGATATAAGCTATTTAGGTTTAGCAACTAATCCTGAGGCAAACAGCCAGCTTGAGTTAAACTCTGCGGTAGCATTGTATAAAATAAGCAATGATGCAGACTTTAAGTATATAAGTACAGAATCCTTTGCCCCACGGCAAGTAGGGACAAGAGAAAGCGAAGACATACATTCCCATAGCAATATTACTTCTCTCGCTCCATCAATACAAGTAATCGGCGAGCTTTTCGGTCTATACATTTTAGCTGAAGCTGAAAATGAGCTTGTTCTTATAGACAAGCACGCTGCCCATGAACGTATTATGTATGAAAGGTTTAAAAAGCAATCTGATGGACAAAATGCTCAGGTTTTACTTGTCCCTGTTTCGGTAACACTTTCAAAGCTTGAACTTGATGCGCTTGTTGAAAATGAAGAAGTGCTTACGAATTTAGGCTTTAGAATTGAATGTGACAGCCTTCAAGCGCAAATATTTGAAGCTCCTTCCTTGCTTTCTCACGAGGATGCCGGCAGCCTTGTGGAAGAAATCGCAATTAATCTTGTAAAAAGCAAGTCGGCATCTCCTGCAGTTATTGATGACATCTATCATTCAATGGCTTGCAAGGCGGCAATTCGTGCACGCGATAAAAGCACTACACATGAGCTGCAAGCCCTTGCGGATGAGGTTTATTGCAATGATAGCATTAGATATTGCCCTCATGGCAGACCGATTGTGACCACTATTTCCAAGCGCCAGCTGGAAAAATATTTTAACAGGTGATAATTTGAAAACTCGTATACTTGCAATAGTCGGCCCCACTGCTTCAGGGAAAACAGCGCTGTCTGTCGAGCTTGCGCTTCGCCTAAACGGCGAGATTGTGTCCTGCGACTCAATGCAAATATATAAAAGCATGGACATTGCAACTGCAAAGCCCACTAAGGTTGAAATGAATGGTGTTAAGCACCATTTAATTGATATTGTTAAACCAGATGAAGAATATAGCGTTGTTGATTATATTAGAGATGCCACAAAGGCTATTGAGGATATAACAAGAGCAGGGAAGCTGCCAATTTTAGTCGGTGGAACAGGGCTTTATTTTAACTCTTTAGTTGACGGTATACGATTTGAAGAAACTCAAGGTAATGTTGATATTCGCTCTAAGCTATACGCTGAAGCTGAGCAATATGGAAATGCATATATGCTAGAGAAATTAAGGGGGATTGACCCCACTGCGGCGCAATCTTTACACGAGAATAATATAAAGCGTGTAATTCGAGCAATTGAGGTATGTGAGCAGACGGGAATTACTATAACTGAGCATCGTAAAAAAAGCAGGGAAGTTGAAAGTCCATATGAGCCCTGCATAATAGGGCTTGATTTTACAGAGCGTGAGCTACTTTATGACAGGATAAACAAGCGAGTTGATTTAATGCTTGAGCAAGGGCTTATAGAGGAAGCAAGGCGATTTTATAATCACCCAAGAAGCTCAACCTCAGCACAAGCTATTGGCTACAAAGAGCTTTCAGGTTATTTCGACGGCACTTTAACCTTAGAGGAATGTATAGAAAACCTAAAACGAGAAACCAGACGTTATAGTAAAAGACAGCTTACTTGGTTTAGACGTGATAAAAGAGTCAATTGGATTTATTGGGATAGTTTCGGCGAATTCAATAAAAATGTTGATAT
The DNA here is from genome assembly GCA_964560565.1 of uncultured Oscillospiraceae bacterium. Classification (GTDB taxonomy): domain Bacteria; phylum Bacillota; class Clostridia; order Oscillospirales; family Ruminococcaceae; genus CAZLMF01. The sequence goes on along the minus strand of CAZLMF010000021.1, from coordinate 16,515 downwards.
TTGCGAAAATATTTATAGCAATTACTGCAAAAATATGATATACTAATATTAAATAAATCACTTTATTTTAAAAGCAGATATATAATTTATTATACTGGAGGTTTCAACATGGCAAAAGATATTAATTTACAGGATGTTTTTCTTAATCAAGCAAGGAAGGAAAGAATTCCAGTCACTATTTATATCACAAACGGCTTCCAGTTCAAAGGTGTAGTCAGGGGCTTTGATAACTACACTGTTATTCTAGACACAGATGGCAAGCAAAATCTAATCTACAAACATGCCATTTCTACAATTACTCCTTTTAAGCAGATTTCTATTCTTGATCAAAGTGAAAAGGCTGAAGACTGACAATGAACTCAACTACGGTTAAAATACTAGGATTTTTGGTCTCTATATTTATCTTGATAAATGTAGGAAGCCAGCTTTATTCTGTGCTCTATAATCCGTACACCTATGAAACTGCTGTAAAATACACCCTTGAGGACACCCTTGATTTTACTGCAATTTTTGTTCGTGACGAGGAACTAGTTGAGTATGAGGGCAAAGGTGTAATCAGCTATCGCTATCCCGATGGTAGCAAGGTATCTGCTGGTTCGGTAATAGCTGAGGCATATTCAAGCGCCGAGGATATAAGAAAGCAAGAAACCCTTTCAATGCTCAGTGAAAAGGTGGGTATTTTAAAGGCATCACAAGAGCCCGGTTCAACTGATGCAACTCAACTCGACACAGTAAACAAGCAAATTACTGAGACTTATTCACAGCTTACAACACAGCTTGAAAATGAGGATTTTATCTCAGCCGCAAAAACCAAGGATAACCTGCTCACACTATTTAATAGAATGAATATCATTACAGGTAAGTCCAGCGGCTATGACACTCAAATTGACAATCTTGAAGCTCAGATGCTTTCCCTAAGTCCTTTGTCAGAGAATGCAGCAACTCCAATAAAGACTGATAACTCAGGCTTTTTTGTAGGCTATTACGACGGATATGAGGACAAGCTAATACCTTCTATGGTCGATAGTATAACCATTAGCGACTTTAATAATATTGTTGACAATTATCAAACTCAGGAAAATGCTAATATCATTGGTAAAATAGTCAAGGATTATAATTGGAAGCTTGTAGGCACTGTCGAACTTGGCTTGGAAACCTCCTTCTTTGAAGGTGCAAAGGTCAATTTAAAAATTGGAGCAAATTCATCAACTATACCTGCGACAGTTGATACTGTAAAGCTTTTTCCAGAGGATGGTAAGTCCTTAATCATTCTTTCCTGTGACCGAATTCAGTATGACTTGGTTTCTCAGCGTATTGACGATATAAGACTCTATCTTGATACATATACAGGAATTATAGTTCCTTCGTCTGCTGTGCGATACAATGATGCAAGCGAAAAGGGTGTATACATTAAGCTTGGGCAGACAATATTTTTCAGAAAAATTAATGTCCTTTATGATGGCAGTGATTTTAAGATAGTTGAAGATACAGGCAAGAAAGGATATCTTGCAATGTATGATGAAATTGTTGTTGAAGGGAAGGATTTATATGACAGCAAGCCCGTCAAATGAGCAATTCAACATCATTAGTGATAATATGAAACTAATAATCGAGCAAATTGAGAAAGCTAAATTAAGCGCCAAAAGAACCGATGAAGTTCAGATAGTAGCCGTTACAAAGACTGTTTCTGCGGATGTTGTAAACCTTGCTATTAAAAGCGGAATAAAGCTATTAGGCGAAAATCGTGCTCAAGAGCTTATTTCGAAATATGATGAATATAATAAAGCTGCTCAGATTCATTTTATTGGACATCTTCAAACCAATAAAGTTCGAAGTATAGTTGACAAGGTTCAAATGATTGAATCAATAGGCAGCATAAATTTAGCAAAGGAGGTAGATAAACGCTGTAAAACTATTGGTAAAACCATGGATATACTTATCGAAGTCAATGCCGCAGGGGAGCAAAGTAAGAGCGGAGTTGATGTTCCAAAGCTACGTGAGCTATTGCACGAAGTATCTTTGCTCAAAAATGTTAAGATACGAGGGCTCATGACAATCCCGCCAATAGGGGAGGGAGCGAAATATTTTTCCGAAATTCAACAGATTTATATTGACATTAGAAGCGAAAAATTAGATAATGTAAGTATGGACTTTTTGTCTATGGGAATGTCTAATGATTTTCCACAAGCAATTCAGTTTGGTGCAAACATAATCAGAATAGGGACAAAGCTATTTGGACAAAGAAATTAATGGGGGTTTTACTAATGAGTTTATTGGATAAAATAAAGGATATCGTTGGTGTCGGCGAAGAAATGGGCGATGATGAAATGGATTTTGTAACTCGAAACCATTCAAAGTTTGATGATGAGTTTGAGGATCCAATAATTAAGAAAAGCAATAAGGTCGTTAATATTCACGCTACCGCTCAGCTACAAGTGATACTTGTTAAGCCTGAGAAGTTCCTCACTGATGCAAGCACAATCGCTGATCACTTGTCTGATAAGCGCACTGTTATACTTAACTGCGAATCCACTAACCGCGAAGAAGCTTCACGTTTAGTTGACTTTTTAGCTGGTGTTGCATATGCAAACGATGGCAATATCAAACGTATTACAAATAACACATATATAATCACACCTTACAACGTAAATATATCCGGAGATTTTATTGACGAGCTAGAAAGCAACGGTTTATTCTTCTAGTCATGACAACAAACAATCAAGACGAGCTTATTAAATCTCGTGTAATTGACATTTACTCAATGTGTCATAAAAGGAATATTCCCAAGTATTCTTTTTTTCTTAATGAGCGAGAGGCTTATCTTGCGAGTATTGCTTTAAGGTCGATTAATGCAATAGGTTACTCCTTTTACGGGGGGCATGAGGATTCAGAGCGTGCCGTTTTAGGTGTTTTCCCAAGCTATATGGAGCCTTCACCTGAAAACTTTCCTGTTACACCGATTTCATTTTCCTTTCGTAAGCAATTCCCCCTCAACCATCGTGATTTTCTTGGCTCGCTGATGTCATTGCGATTAAATCGAGATACCATCGGTGACATATTAGTAGGGGAAGGGTTTGCTGTTGTTTTTACTTATGAAACAGTTGCAAGTACTATTATTGATGGAATTAGTAAAATTGGAAATGTTGGCGTTGAGCCTACCCTTGGACTAGCTCAAAAATTGCCTTCACAAAAGGAACTCATTGAGATAACTGGGACTGTTGCATCTCCGAGGCTTGACTCTATTGTTAAGCTTTGTACAGGTAAAAGCCGTGATGAAGCTGTAAAGCTTATTGAAGCAGGACTTGTGATACTCAATCACACGGAGTGCACTAATTCAGCAAAGCATGTATGCCCGGACGATAAATTTACAATAAGAGGCTTTGGTAGATTTATTCTTAGTGGTATTGGCACTTTAACCCGAAAGGGACGCGTTCATGTTATTATTGGCAAGTATATATAAACAGGAGTGATTTTTATGTTAAATCCTAAAGATGTCGCATCTAAAAAGTTTGATAAGGCTGCTATGTTCGGCTATAAAACTGAGGAGGTCGACGAATTCCTGAGTGTGGTGTCCAATGAGTTGACTGCGCTTAATAAAGAAAAAGCCGAGCTTGAGAAGAAACTCGAAATCCTTGCGAATAAGGTTCGAGAATACCGCAATGACGAGGACGCTCTTAAGGACGCACTTTTAGGTGCACAGAAACAGGGTAATTTAGTTGTTTCTGAGGCTAAAAGAGTGTCAGAGGAGCTTTTGTTAAGCTCAAAGCGTCAAGCTGATGATTTAATTGCAAAAGCAACTGAAACCTCTGAGAGTATTATTAGAGATTCAGAGCACAAGAACAGCGAGATAATTAATGATTTACAGAAAAAATCTGAATACGAAAGCAATAATCTAACAAGACTTCGCAAAGAAGTGTCAGACTTCAAGTCATCATTACTTTCAATGTATAAAGTTCATCTTAGTAATATCACTCAATTACCTGAGATTGAGGATAAATCTGAGGATTATGAGGATATGTCAAAGGAAATTGAAAATGACCTAGATGAAACACTTACCTTTACTGAGTTTTCAGAGGATCAAGCTGATGTAGAAGCTGAGGATAACGATACTGATACAAGCGAAGAGAATACTATCCAAGAAAACGAAGTTAAAGAAAACACAGAAAAAACAGAAAAAGATCCGTTTTATAACGGTCATAATAAAGCTAATAACGGCGGCTTTGGTGAGCTGCAGTTTGGCAAGAACAATGAGTAACCAAGGAGAGAACAATTAATGCCGCAGGATTATAACCAGACCCTAAATTTGCCTAAAACTGATTTCCCAATGAGAGGAAATCTTCCCCAGCGTGAGCCTGAAATGCTCGCAGATTGGGAAGAGAAAAGAAGCTATCATAAGCTTATCGAAAAAAACAAGGGAAAGCCAAGCTATATTTTGCATGATGGCCCTCCCTATGCAAACGGTGATATTCACATCGGAACTGCACTCAATAAAATACTTAAGGATATCGTTGTTAAGTATAAGAATATGAGCGGCTTTCGCTCAGTTTTTGTGCCTGGCTGGGATATGCATGGACTTCCGACTGAGCTTAAAGCGTTAAAGAAGGTTGGCGTTGAAAACGGCGCAGTTGACCCTCTTGTTATACGCAAGCACTGTCGTGAGTTTGCGTGCGAATGCCTCAATACACAGCGTGAGCAGTTCAAGCGCCTTGGTGTATGGGGCGATTGGGATAACCCATATATGACCTTAGCTAATAGTTTTGAAGCACGTCAGGTTGAAGTTTTTGGCGAAATTGCAAAGCAGGGCTTCATCTATAAGGGACTTAAACCTGTTTATTGGTGTCCTGACTGCCAAACTGCTTTAGCAGAGGCAGAAATCGAGTATGAACAGGATTCTACACATTCAATATATGTTAAGTTTAAGCTATCAGACGACAAGGGCAAGCTTGCAAATGCTGGAATTGACCTTGATAAGGCTTATGTTGTAATATGGACTACCACCACATGGACATTGCCCGGCAACCTTGCAATATGCCTTGGCCCTAATTTTGAGTACACCTTCGTTAAACACGATGGTGAATACCTACTAATGGCTAAGGATCTTGTTGCAGCTACTATGGAAGCCGCTGGCATCACTGAATACGAAACTGTCGGTACTTTCCTTGGTAAGGATTTCGAATACATGACAGTTGAACACCCATTCCTTAACCGCAAGTCACTTATGATTGTCGGCGACCATGTCACCCTTGAAAGTGGTACAGGCTGTGTACATACAGCACCTGGACACGGTCATGAGGACTATGAGGTTTGCTTAAAGTACAAGGAAATTGGTATTGTTGTCCCTGTTGACAGCAAGGGTAAGCTTACTGCTGAAGCAGGGGAGTTTGTGGGACTTTCAACAAAGGATGCTAACAAAGCTATCGCTAAAAAGCTAGAGCAAACTGGTCATCTTCACGCTATACAGAAAATAATTCATCAATATCCGCATTGCTGGCGTTGCCGCGAACCGATTCTATATAGAGCTACCGAACAATGGTTTTGCTCTGTTGAAGGTTTTAAGGAAGCTACCCTCAAAGCAATTGATGATGTTAAGTGGATCCCCGGATGGGGTGGCGAACGCATAAAAAGCATGGTTAGCGAGCGCAACGACTGGTGTATTTCTCGCCAACGCAGCTGGGGCGTACCAATCCCGATTATTTACTGCAAGGATTGCGGCAAAGATATAGTCAACGACGAAACCATTTCTGCGATTTCAAAGCTATTCGAAGCCGAGGGTTCTGACGCTTGGTACAAAAAAGATCCATCTGAGTTTATTCCTGCATCCGTTAAATGCGAATGTGGCTGCGGCGAGTTTACAAAGGAAAAGGATATAATGGATGTATGGTTTGACAGCGGAAGCTCCCATGCAGCTGTACTTGATAAACGCGAGGACTTAACTTGGCCTGCTGACCTTTATCTTGAAGGTGGCGACCAATACCGTGGTTGGTTCCAGTCATCACTACTAACTGCAGTTGCTTGGCGTGGGAAAGCTCCTTATAAGGCTGTTTGCACCCATGGTTGGACTGTAGACGGTGACGGACGCAAGATGTCCAAGTCTCTAGGTAACACCGTTGAACCGAGTGAGATAATTAAGGTTTATGGCGCTGATATTCTACGTCTATGGATTGCATCACTTGACTATCACAGCGACAACCGTATTTCACAGGAAATTCTTAAGCAAATCAGTGAATCTTATCGCAAAATCCGCAACACTGCACGTTTTATTTTAGGTAACCTGCAAAGCGGAACAGGCTTCAATCCCGATTCAGATATGGTTGCTTACGATAACCTGCTAGAGCTTGACAAGTGGGCACTAATGAAGCTCGACGAGCTGATTGAACGTGTAACTGAAGCTTACGAGAATCTAGACTTCCATATTGTTTACCACAGCATTCATAGATTCTGTGTACTTGACATGTCAAACTTCTATTTGGATATTATTAAGGATAGGCTATATTGCGAGGAGGACAACTCGCTAACCCGTAAGGCGGCGCAAACAGTTATGTATACCATTTTAGACGCACTTACAAGGCTTATTGCTCCAATTCTTGCATATACCTCAGACGAAATATGGCAGCATATGCCCCACTCTAAGTCAGATGATACTGAGTGTGTAGTATACAACGAAATGCCTAAGGCATCAGGCAGGGCTTATGACGATTCCTTTAAGGCTAAGTGGCAGCAAGTATATGAGATTCGTGAGGTAGTAAAGAAAGCGCTTGAGATTAAGCGTGCTGAAAAATTTATCGGCGCATCACTCGAAGCAAAAGCAACCCTATACTGTAGTGACAAGCTATATGACTTTACAGCATCTATATCCGGTGAATTAACTGAAGTTTTCATTGTTTCATGTGTTGAGGTGGTAAAGGGCGAAACCGGCGAAATAAGCGGTGAGCTTGAAGGTTTCTCTGTTACCATTAGCAGAGCTGATGGAGAAAAATGCGAACGCTGCTGGGTCTACTCCGAGAGTGTCGGTAGCGATGAAGAACATCCAACGCTATGCAAGCGTTGTGCAACTGTTACAACTGATATGTTATAATTCTATTTAGGTTGCGGCATATTATGCGGCAACCTAAATATATACTAATGGAGGAATAATGGCTTTTATTGCGCTACTTGCGGCACTTGGGCTTGTCGCAATTGATCAGTTTACAAAGTTTTTGGCTATAAAATATATAGAGCCTATGCCAACAATATCACTTATTAAGTTTGGGGATAAGGAAGTACTTAACTTCACCTATTACGAAAATACTGGAGCAGCTTTTAGCATACTAGAGGGTTTTCGTATTCCCCTAATTATAATTACCTCAATTATTATTCTTGGATTTATCGTGTTCCTGTTCACAAAATACGCAAAGGATAAAAGGCTTGTTTGGATAATTGCACTTTTAATCGGCGGTGGAACAGGAAACCTCATTGACCGCATTTTCCATGGATATGTGGTTGACTTTATTGACTTGCGGATTATTAACTTTGCAGTATTTAACTTTGCTGATGCATGCACAGTAGTAGCTTGCATTCTGCTATTTGTTTACGTAATGCTAACAGGCAAAAAAGAGGAAAACAAAGCTAAGGTTGAAAATGATGAAACGACAAGTGTGGTTGATGCTGGAGTAATTGAAGATTTAACAGACAACACTAACAAAATAATAGAAAATGCAAACTAAAACATTTACCGCAGAAAGCGGCGATAGTAGCAAAAGAATAGATACTTGGCTGACAAGCAAGCTTGAAGATATGACACGTAGCTCAATAGTAAGGCTAATTGACGATGGGTTGGTCACTGTAAACAACGTGTGTGTATCAAAGAGTTATAAGCTTTACGGCGATGAAACCGTCAATGTTATGCTGCCTCCCCCTAAGGAGCTTGCAGCTGTTGCTCAAAATATTGAGCTTGATATTGTCTATGAGGATAGCGACCTGCTTGTTGTAAATAAACCAAAGGGCATGGTTGTGCACCCAGCACCAGGTAACCCTGACGGTACTTTGGTAAACGCACTGCTTTATCATTGCAAGGGCGATTTGTCCGGTATAAATGGTGTGATGCGTCCTGGAATTGTCCACCGAATTGATAAGGACACAAGCGGTTTACTAATTGTTGCGAAAAACGACCTTGCTCATATTGGACTGTCAAAGCAGTTAAAGGCGCATAGCTTTACACGTGCGTATGAAGCAATTGTATACGGTAATGTCAAGGAGCAAAGCGGCACTATATGCGCACCTATTGGTAGGCATAAGGTAGACCGTAAAAAAATGTGCGTTACCGAGATCAACTCAAAATCTGCTACAACACATTTCGAGGTTATTTGCAACTACAACGGTTACACTCACCTTCGCTTACGATTAGAAACAGGCAGGACACATCAAATCCGCGTTCACCTTGCTCACATAGGTTATCCTGTTGCAGGTGATGCTGTGTACGCAAAGGGCAGAGCCAATGTAGGCACAAATGGACAATGCCTTCATGCAAGGCTAATCGGTTTCAATCACCCAAGAACAGGGGATTACATGGAAATCGAAAGCCCGCTACCAGATTATTTTATAAAACTTATAGAGAGAATAAAAGACTAGAAAAATAAAAAGTATTAAAGTGTAGAACATAAATTTTTCAGGAGGGAAGATGAAAACAAAACTATCAAATATTCTGTTGGTTTCAGACCTTGACGATACCTTACTTTCAAGCGATAAGAAAATATCGCAAGGTAACTTATCAGCTATCGATAAGCTTATTTCCCATGGTGGCAGCTTTACTGTTGCAACCGGGAGAGCGTATCAAATGGCAGCACCTGTTATAGCGCAGGTTCCCGTTACACACCCTGTTGTGCTTTATAATGGCGCAGCTGTGTATGACTTTAGCAACGAAAGCTTTCTTTGGAAATGCTCACTACCTGATATCGCAAGGGAGCATGTAGGTGTTGTGCTAGATAAATTCCCGGATGTTGGCATAGAAGTGCTAATCGGTAAAAGCGAGTATGTATTAAACATGAATGATATTGAGCGCGCACACTTAAAGCTTGAAAACGTTGAATATACTGAATGTACACTTGATGAATGTCCGTACAATTGGACAAAGGTGCTATTTTCAGTTTTTCCTTCGCATATGGCAGATTTTTCAGCATATATGCTTACAAACTGCAGCGAAGGCGTTGATTACATACAGTCAAGCCCATATTTTTACGAAATGCTTCCACCTAGCATTAATAAGGGTTTTGCTGTGCAAAAGTTTCTAGAACTTAACGGCGAAATAAAAACGATTGCTGCAATTGGCGACTTTAGTAATGATACTGAAATGGTGCGTATGGCGGATATAGGCTTTGCAGTAGCAAATGCTACTGATGATGTTAAAGCAGTCGCAAAATATATTGTGTCAGACTGCAACAATAGCCCTATTGCAGATGTTGTTGAAATATTGATGAAATTATAAATAGCAAATAGGAGGTAACAAATGGATTCCACTGTAAAAAAACAACTTCAAATTCAAGCGACTCACATTAGAATGGGTATTATTGAGGCGGTGTACAACGCTAAATCGGGTCATCCAGGCGGTTCGCTCTCAATTGCAGACCTGATGACCTATCTGTACTTTACACGTTTAAACATTGACCCTAAAAACCCAAAAATGTTCGATAGGGATAGGTTCGTATTGTCAAAGGGACACTGCGCTCCAGGTCTATATTCGGCTCTTGCACATCGTGGCTTTTTCCCTGTTGATGAGCTAAAGACACTGCGTAAAATCGGGTCAAGGCTACAAGGGCATCCCGACATGAAGGGTATTCCTGGCGTTGATATGAGCACTGGCTCACTAGGGCAAGGGCTTTCTGCCGCATGCGGAATGGCACTTTCTGCGAAAATGTTTGGTGATAGCTATAATGTCTATGCAGTTTGCGGGGATGGTGAGCTTGAGGAAGGTCAAATCTGGGAGGCAGCAATGTTTGCCGCTCATTATCAGCTTGACAATTTAATTACTGTTGTGGATAACAACGGACTTCAAATTGACGGCAAAATAACAGAGGTTTGCTCGCCAATGCCTATTACTGATAAATTTAAGGCTTTTGGATGGCATGTTATTACCGCTGATGCTCATGACTTTGATTCAATTGATAATGCCTTTAATGAGGCTGAAAAGGTATCTGGCAAGCCTGTTGTAATCGTACAGTGCAGCGTTAAGGGTAAGGGTGTTTCCTTTATGGAACATCAGGCATCTTGGCACGGCACTGCGCCTAATGAAGAGCAGTATAACAAGGCAATGAATGAGCTTAAAGCAATTCTAAGCGAACTGGAGGGTAAGTAAATGGTTAATGTAGTAAAGAAGGCGACAAGAGAAAGCTACGGAGAAGCACTCGCTGCGCTATCTGAGAAATATGACGAGCTAATTGTTTTAGATGCTGACCTTTCAAGCGCTACAAAAACTAATATATTTAAAAAGGCACGCCCCGACCGCTTCATCAACTGCGGTATTGCGGAAGCAAATATGATGGCTGTTGCAGCTGGAATTGCTACCACCGGTAAAATTCCTTTTGCAAGCACCTTTGCAATGTTTGCAGCAGGCAGAGCATATGAAATTGTGCGCAACAGTATTGGATACCCCCACCTAAACGTAAAAATCGGTGCTACTCATGCTGGTATTTCAGTGGGCGAAGACGGCGCATCCCACCAGTGCAACGAGGATATTGCGCTTATGCGCTCTATACCGGGAATGACTATAATTAACCCTGCTGATGACATTGAAGCAAAGGCAGCTGTTGCTGCTGCTGTGGAGTATGTTGGGCCTGTTTATATGCGTTTTGGCAGACTGGCAGTTCCTGTGTTTAACAATCCAGATACCTATAAGTTTGAAATTGGTAAGGGCATTGTACTAAGAGACGGCGCAGATGTTAGTATTGTTGCAACCGGACTTTTAGTTTCAGAAGCACTAGATGCAGCTGAATCGCTTGCAAAGCAAGGCATTGATGCTCAGGTTATCAACATCCACACGATTAAGCCTATCGACCGTGAGGTAATTATTAGCGCAGCTAAGAAAACTGGCTTAATAGTTACAGCAGAGGAACATAGCGTAATCGGAGGACTTGGCGCTGCGGTTGCTGAGGTTGTCACTGAGGAGTTCCCTGTACCTGTTATTAAGATTGGTGTAAACGATGAGTTTGGATATTCAGGGCCTGGTCCTGCACTTCTCAAGGAATTCGGTCTATCTGCCGAAAACATTGAAAAGAAGGTAAAGGAAGCTCTAAAGCTTAAATAAGACTGTTACGGATAGCCTTTGGCTATCCGTTGCACTTTTACTCATTTCTACGCATATACTGTAAAGTATAGGTGGTGATGAAATGAGTAGGGTAAGGCGCAGAGGCAATGCCAAAGCCAAAGCTCAAAGATTTGGTATTAAGCTTATCGCAATAGGCATGATATTAATAGGGCTTGTCTACTTAATTGATTCGCATATCCGTCCAATTATCACCTCCATTAGCATGTACAAATGTCAAGTCATAGCTACTAGGATAATGAATGAAGCAATATTTGAAGAATTAAGTAAAAGCGAAAATGATTATTCCAATCTTGTTTCACTTAAAACTAACTCAAATGGAGATATTATTGCCGTGGAAAGCAATATGCCTGCCATCAATCTTTTTAAGTCGGAGCTTACACAACTCATGAATGAAGCCATTGACGACATTGACATGCACTACATAAGCATTTCACTGGGAACTGTCACTGGTATGTACTTATTGTACGGTAAAGGACCATCTTATGATTTTCGCCTTACACCGGGCGGATATGTTGGCTCACGTGTAATCAGCAGCTTTGTTTCTACTGGAATAAACCAATCCTTGCACCGTATTAACCTTGAGATTGTAGTTGATATCGCCGCTATTATCCCCGGTTACACAACCCACACTCAAGTCTCAACAAACTACATAATGGCTGAAACCGTTATAATAGGCGCTGTTCCGGGCAACTATACTCATGTGATCACTGAAAGCAAAGAATTAGTCTCAGATTTAAATGATTATAAGGCAGAATAAGGCTGTAAAAATGCTTTAATATATGATATAATATTTATGGTTTATTTACTGAGATATGCTTTTTTCTTGCAACCTACTTACAACCTATAGGAAAGGAATGCATTTGAATGAATTTAGCTGATACCAAGAAAAAAATAGAACAACTTCGGGATGAAATAACCCAGCACAATCACAGTTATTACGTTTTGGACAAGCCTACTATTTCTGATTACGATTACGATATGTTAATGCAATCTCTAAAAACATTAGAGAATGACTTTCCTGAGCTTGTTACGCCTAATTCGCCCACAATGCGTGTGGGAGGCTACGCTTCGTCAACTTTTGAGAAGGTGTCTCATACTGTCCAAATGGGCAGTTTACAGGATGTTTTCAATCTGGATGAAGTTAAAGCTTTTGACGTAAAAGTAAAGCAAGTAATTGATAATCCTATTTATGTTGTTGAACCTAAAATAGATGGGTTATCTGTTTCTCTTGAGTATCGAGATGGTTTATTTATTCGTGGCTCCACTAGAGGGGATGGCTTTGTGGGTGAAGATGTGACTGAAAACCTTCGCACTATCCACTCCATTCCAATGAGACTAAAGCAAAGCCCATCATATATAGAACTACGAGGCGAGGTGTACATGCCAAGAAAGAGTTTCGATGAGCTTGTAAGAGCGCAGGAGGAAGCAGGGGAGCAACCCTTTAAAAACCCCAGAAATGCTGCAGCGGGCTCTCTACGTCAGAAAAATTCAGAAGTTACCGCTAAACGCAGGCTTGATGCGTTTATTTTTAATATTCAACAAGTTGAGGGTGTCAACTTAAATAGTCACAAGGAGTCCCTTGACTATATTAAAGGCTTAGGGGTTAAGGTAATCCCTCTATACAAGGACTATGACAATATTGAGGACGTAATAATTGCTATTGAGAAAATAGATAAAAACCGAAATTTATATCCTTGCGATATTGATGGCGCTGTTGTAAAGGTCGATAACTTTACACACCGAGAAAAGCTAGGCGCAACCTCAAAGTTTCCTAAGTGGGCGGTTGCGTTCAAATACCCACCTGAAGAAAAGGCAACAACATTACTAAGTATTGAAGTCAATGTCGGCAGAACAGGAGCATTAACTCCTACTGCGGTTTTTGAGCCTGTACTTTTAGCAGGTACAAGCGTTACACGTGCAGTGCTCCACAACCAGGATTTTATTAGTGAAAAGGACATAAGAATCGGAGATAAAATTGTAGTTCGCAAAGCAGGAGAGATTATCCCCGAGGTTGTAAGCGTGAGTGAACACGCCCCAAACAGCGTGCCATATTTCTTACCGTCAGAATGTCCAGCGTGTGGCTCTACAGCTATTCGTGATGAAAACGAGGCTGTTTTACGATGCCCTAACATCGATTGTCCTGCACAGCTCCTTCGCAATATTGAGCATTTCGCTTCAAGAGGAGCGATGAATATCGAGGGCTTAGGGCCTGCAAATGTTGAACTACTTGTCAATAAAGGCTTGGTGAACTCAGTTGCTGACTTGTACGACCTTAAGGTATCGGATATCTCATCCCTTGACGGGCTAGGTGAAAAGTCAGCTGAAAACCTAATAAATGCTATTAATTTAAGCAAATCTACGCCCCTTGACAGGCTGATATTTGGCTTTGGAATTAGAGGGATAGGCCAGAGAGCCGCAACACTTTTATGCGAACATTTTGGCAGTATGGATAATATCATTGCCGCCTCAATCGATGAAATTGCCATGATCGATGGCTTCGGAAATACAATGGCGCAAAGTGCTTACGGTGCTTTTAGAGAGCCTCACAGACTCACTCTAGTTGATAGGCTTAAAACGGCAGGAATTAACATGGAATATGCAAAAAAGGTGACAAACTCACGCTTTGCGGGTTATACTTTTGTTCTTACCGGCACTTTGCCAACCTATTCACGTGACCAAGCAAAGGATATTATAGAGTCGATGGGTGGGAAATGCTCATCCTCAGTGTCAAAAAAGACAAGCTATGTGCTGGCAGGGGAAGATGCAGGTAGCAAGCTAACAAAAGCGCAACAGCTTGGTGTGAGTATTATAGATGAAAAACAGTTTAATAAACTTATTACGGAGGAAAACAATGAAAATTAATGTAGAGCATATTGCAAAGCTTTCAAAGCTGAAAATTGAAGAAGGCAAGCTTGAAAAATTTGAAAAAGATATGCAGAATATCGTTGATATGGTCGAGCAACTTCCTAACATAGAAATTATAGAGGACGGATTGCATCCTGAAAATCCTCTAATTTTTCGCGAGGATAAGAGCAGTGAGGAACGCTTAACTCGTGATGAACTGCTAGCAAACGCACCATCAATACAAGCAGGTTGCTTTGTAGTGCCTAAGACTTTAGAATAAGGAGATATAACATGGATTTATATAAAAAGACGGCAACTGAGCTTTCATCTATGCTCAGAGATAAAAAGTGCAGTGCCATAGAAATAACAGAGTCAGTTTTTTCTCGTATTGATGCTGTTGAGGACAAGGTAGATGCTTACATCACCATTTGCAAGGATGAGTCACTTGAAAAGGCTAAACAGGTTGATTTGAAGCTGTCAAGTGGAGAAGCTTTACACCCACTTGCAGGCATCCCAATTGGTTTAAAGGACAACATTTCTACTAAAGGCATACTTACTTCATGTGCATCAAAAATGCTATATAACTATGTTCCTCCCTTTGATGCAACAGTTACAAGTCGTGTCAAGAATGCTGATATGATAATTTCCGGCAAGCTAAATCTTGACGAATTTGCTATGGGAAGCTCTACGGAAAACTCATTTTATAAGCGAACCCATAACCCTCATGACCTTACCCGTATCCCGGGAGGCTCATCAGGCGGCAGCGCTGCATCAGTTGCAGCAGGTGAGGCTGTGGTTTCACTAGGCTCAGATACAGGCGGCTCTATACGTGGCCCTGCATCCTTTTGCGGAGTTGTTGGCTTAAAACCCACATACGGGAGCATTTCTCGCTATGGAGTAGTTGCATTTGCGTCATCTCTTGACCAGGTAGGGCCTTTAGGGCGCTGTGTTACAGACGTTGCAATGCTTTACTCTCTTCTTTGCGGACACGATAAGCTTGACGCAACCTCAGCAAATCGCAATTATCCCGATTTTTCTTCACTGCTAAACACAGACACCAAAGGTCTACGTATAGGTATTCCAAGTGAATACTTTGGCGATGGTGTAGATGATCATATACGCCAGGTTGTAATGGATTCAATTTCTCTTTTAGAGAAAAATGGTGCAAAACTAGTACCGATAAACTTACCCAGCACAAAATACGCTCTGGCAACCTACTATGTAATTTCATCAGCTGAGGCATCCTCAAATCTTGCACGCTTTGATGGCGTAAGATACGGTTATAGAGCTCATGAGTATGACGGCTTGAATGATATGTATGTGCGCACTAGAAGCGAGGGCTTTGGCGATGAAGTTAAAAGGCGCATCATGCTCGGTACATTCGTGCTAAGCTCCGGATACTTTGATGCATATTACCGCAAGGCTAAGCAAGTTCAAGTACAGATTTCAGACGAGTTTTCACAAGCATTTAAGCAATGTGATGTTATTGCAACCCCAACTTCACCGATAACTGCATTTAAGCTTGGCGAAAATATCAACGATCCAGTTAAAATGTATGCGGCTGACATTTGCACTGTAACAATGAATATCGCAGGACTGCCTGCAATAAGCGTTCCATGTGGTTATGATAATAACAAAATGCCCATAGGGATGCAGCTAATCGGCGACAAGTTTAATGAACAGCTTTTGCTTAATACGGCATTGGCATACGAAACATTATCAGGCGGACCTAAAACCATGCCTGAGATTGTATAGGAGGTGCAAGATGAGCAAATATGAAACAATAATTGGACTTGAAGTCCATGCGGAGCTATCAACTCAATCCAAAATTTACTGTGACTGCCGTAACGCTTTTGGACTTGAAGTAAATACGCAAATTTGCCCAATTTGCATGGCACTGCCCGGCACACTGCCGATGCTTAATGAAAAGGTAGTTGAATACGCAGTTAAAATGGGGCATGCTCTTGACTGCAAAATCAACAATATATGCAAGCATGACCGTAAAAACTACTTTTACCCCGACCTGCCAAAGGCTTATCAAATTTCACAAGCTGAGGTGCCTTTATGCCAAAATGGTCACCTTGATATTCTTGTTGACGGTGAAGTTAAGCGCATTGGAGTTACTCGCATACACATGGAAGAGGACGCAGGAAAGCTTCTCCATTCAGATGACTTTGATGGATCACTTGTCGACCTGAACAGAGGTGGCGTGCCTCTTATTGAAATTGTGTCGGAACCTGATATGCGCTCAAGTGCTGAAGCTAAGCAATATCTTGAAACAATAAAGTCGATCCTGCTTTACTTGGATATATCTGACGGTAAAATGCAGGAAGGCAGTATTCGCTGTGACGTCAATGTCTCTGTTCGCAAGGTGG
>CAZLMF010000020.1:0-22233 GCA_964560565.1 uncultured Oscillospiraceae bacterium | reverse complement strand
CCTATAAAATCCATTCAATAAACCTCCATTTTTTTGTGTCTATGCTTTACGATTAGTTTTACAACTCACACTGCAAAACTGCAGTACATGTTGCAGTACATAGGTAAAGATATTAATATTATAACGTGAACTGCCTAACTTATCAAGTGTTTGAGAAAAATTTATATATTCTTAAATACTAGAGTCTTGTATACTTCAAATAAATTACGCTATGCACAGTATGCATAGCGTAAAATTTTATTGTATAGTTAAAATACATATGGACTTCGTTCGAGATATTTCTTTATCCCTGCCACAATTGCATTTGCAAGACCGTCCTGATGCGCTGGATTTGCAAGTGCCATTGCTTCGTCCTTGTTTGTAACAAATCCCGTTTCAATGAGCACCGATGCAAAGTCATGTTGATGAGTCACCATGAAACTTGCATACTTATCCCCTCTGTTGCGGTTGACACCATCCATATAGACATTGTTTTCCCAGTAGCTTGCAAGGTATGCGGATATACCCTGCGCTAAAGGCTGCGAGAATGGCGTGAAGTAGTAAACCTCCGTACCTCTGGCAGATGAATTATATGCGGCATTACAGTGAATTGATATGTAAATATCCGGATTGTACTGTCTTGCAAAAGTCGCTCTGTTTGCCGTAGTGTAATGCTCACTTTCCACATTATAGCGCACTACCGTCGCACCCTGCGCCTTCAGCTTTTCTTCAACAAGCTTTGCAAGCGCCAAGTTTGCGTCAACTTCACGGATATGCCCTATTGCACCTGGGTCATACTTTTCGCCTGTATAGCCATGACCTGGATCAATTACAACTGTTGTACCTGCAAGGGTTTGTGCGTACTTGGTAAACTCAAGAATAAGGTTGTCCTCGTTGTCGTAGTATGATGAGCAACCGTTATATACTCCGGAATTCCTAAGCGTTAGCACCAACCTAAACTTGGTAAGTCCGTTTTCCACAATAGTATCCCACTTACCTGCGCTAAACAAATAGCTATTTTCAAAGCCTGGGAGTTTTGTAACCTGTGTTATATTCTCAAACACCACATGAACCTCTGTTGCATTAAACGAGGAGACATAGTAGTCGTCGCCGCTTTTGCTGTAAAATGTAACAGGTGAGGGCTGAATATTAAGCGCAACCTTTTTATCAAGCTTAATCTTAAATATAGTTTCTCCGCCTCGTGCGCCTATTTCAAGGACATCGAGCTTATTATGCCCTATTGCATCCCCTGCGAAAACCTCCGCATTTGCCTTTTCTATCAGGCGTCCGCTTGTGGTGACATAATATCCTCCCGACTCGCCCTTTAGGTACTCAACTGTGTTAAGTGGCATTGAAGAATATACTGGGGATAAATAGCTTCCGATGGTCTTTGCGTCGAATGCACGAGTGAAATCCTTTGTAATCTTGAGCATGTTAGCCTGTGTGCCATTTGAAATTGTTGGCTCAAGAGTTGCAATTACTTCCCCTGTTCCAACACTTGATGCGTCTACAAACACCGCACTGCCGTTAGAGTGAGGGATAACCTTTTCCGCAACCGTTATAGTCCCGCCGTATAAAGTCTTGTAAAATCCCATATATTCGCCATAAAAGCTAACAGTACCGAGAGCTTGCTCCTCGCCTACAATGGATTTAGGAACTGTATATGAACCTGTATAAAGCGTGTAGTTGGAGTTCGGGTCAATTCCGTCAACTTGCCCTTGTGTCGGTTCAAGTCCTATGGTTTTTCCGTTTATTGTGGCACTTACAGACGAGCCTCTATACGCAATAACCGAAAGTCCTATTGAGGTTTCTCCATCAACCTTCATATTATCCGACGGAGTAACCGAGCCGTCCTTCAAAACCTCAACCCTGCGTGTGATTTTGTATGTATAAACCTTATCCTTATGTGAAATCGTAAAGGTGTTTAATCCCACCTTCAGGTCAATGTTAAAGTAGAAATATCCAGCTTCATTAAGTATGATTTTTTCGCCGTTTAAGTAGACATCAAAGTTTTCATCAAATGTGCCTTGAAATTTTACTGCCGGCTCAAGGGTTGTGAATGTAAGCTTAGTCGGTGAAGTAAGTTTCAAGTCCTCGTAAATTGCATCCTCATTAAAATCATCGTTGAAGTACTTAATTAGTGCGGTGGTTGAGCCCTTTTTATCAGCCTTAAGAGACTTAATAGACGCAAACGCGCTGCCTTGATATTTATCCTGCTTCTTAGCATGCAAAATCTGCTTAATTACCTGATCTTCACCAAGCCAGCCCTTTTCGCTGGTGCAAATCTTGGAATTCTCATGTAGCACATAAAGTGCTGTGTCACTTTGCTTTGCAAGGTCACCCCACCAATCAACAACCTTATCAAAAGGCAAATTAGAATCGGTTAGCGAACCCTTTGCATGTACCAAAATAAAATCCGCAAGCCCCTGCTCCACATATCCCTTTGTATCAGCATATCCATCTTTGAGTGCTTCAAAGGAATCCTTAGTAGCCGAGCCGCCCTCTGTTGTTGCTGAGTTTGCCCAGGCATTTTCAACATAAAGTCCCACTGCAAAGGTATTGCTTGTCTTATGTATAACATCGCAAACAGTCTTAAAGGTATATGCTCCGTTTTCCATAAGCCAGTTCTCAAAGCCTATACCTCCGCCGTTTTTCATGTAGGTATTATATCTAGGCATGCTTGTGTCCGCATAATATCCGTCAAGTAAAATGCCGTCAACATTATATTTTATAGCAAATCTATGCGCTTGAGCAATTATGTAGTCGGTCATATTCATACCAGACAAGCTATCGCTTGCATCGGCAAAAACATGGTGTATATCAAACACAAAGTACACATTAAGCCCATACTCTCGTGCCATTTTCACAAGCACGCAGAGCATATCCTCCTCAACGGTCTTGTTTGTATCGGTATTGTAGTATCCATCCCCGTCAACCACTGTATTGACAATAAGAGTGTTCATATGTAGGTTAGTGGCATTTGTAACAAGGTCTTTAATCTGCGCTTGCGTGGTATCTATCGATTGCCCCTGTTCAAGGTAGAAATCTACCGTAGGACTGACTACCACCGCCCGCATATCCTTTGGTAAGAACTCACTCGGGTCGTATAGAGGCACCTTTACGCTTTCACCATCGGCTTGCTGCTCACCGCTTTCGCCCTCTGAGGAATCCACCACTTGGGAGCTTTCAGCTTGGCTGCTTTCCTCGCTCACCGCAAATATAGGCAGCGCACCTATCACTATAGCCGAAATCATAATAAGCGCCAGCGCAATGCATACTATTCGCATCCATTTCTTCAGCTTCATGCAAATCCTCCTATATTTTCATTACTTTAGCAGCGGTTCAAAATTTGCTATCTCCGCCTCCACTTTGCTTTTCACACTTCCAGCAGGGTTAAATATGCTGTCGTACCTATAAAGTATAACCCCTGCATAATTTGACGTTTCACGAGCGTGCACTATCTGCCTTTTAATAATATCGGTGTAACTTCCCCATTCGTCGGTTGTGCCGCCTATCTTATAGGCCGCAAGCCCCACTATAAGCTTAATATTTGGGGCGGTAATAATTTCATCCCAATCCTTGACTGTCTGGGCATAGGGTTTGTATTTATTTTGGAAACCGTAGTATATCTGCGGCGCAATGTAATCTAAGTATCCTGTGGTTGAGCACCACTTTTTTACATCGGCATACATATTATTATAGTTATTCTCAATATTTCCCTGTGGGCTTACGCCAAACATGACTGATTTATTTGCCGCCTTCACCGCATCATATATTCCCTTTACGGCACTGCTGACATTTTCCATTCTCCAGCTTGATCGCACCTTTTGCCCGCTTGCTGTAAATGCCACATTATCAAAACTGTTATCGGTGGTAGGATAGAAATAATCGTCTATATGCATTCCGTCAATATCATATTTACTTACAATCTCCGACACCCCGTCAGCTATAAGCTTCCTTACCTCTGGATATGCGGGATTTAGGTACCAAAAGTCCACTCCATTGGTTTTGACCTTTACTAGGTAAGTGCCATTCTTTGACGAATCCCCATACCATGCCCCAATTGGGTACTTATCGGGCACAGAAGTGATTTTGCTATCCTCCATCACCCTAAAGGGATTTATCCACGCATGAATTGACAGCCCTCTGTTGTGAGCCTGCTGTACCATAATCTCAAGGGGATCGAAGCTTGGTGCATTGGCAACTGTACCCGTCACTCTTGATGCCCAAGGGAAAAGCTCTGACTCATAATAGGCATCGCCGTGAGCACGGACATGCACAATCACAGTATTAAGCCCCATATCCACCGCATTGTCGAAGGCCTTGCCTATGTTGGCGGTAAACTGGCTTTCATTCTTGCCTTTTAGCATGGTGTCGTATTCAAGAAATGCAATCCATACTGCTTTCATCTCTTTGTAGTTGACGGCAGTATAACCATTCCCGTTCGAGGGAGGTGTATAGGTTGTAGCGGCAGTGGTGCTAGTTGTTGTTGTGGCTTTTGTGGTAGTTTTAGTTGTTGCTGTGGTGGTTTTAGCGGTAGTTTTAGTTGTGACTTTAGTTGTGCTTGTAGTGGTATATGTAATATCAGGCGCAAGTGTGTCCTCGACGCTTGGAAATTCCGATTGCAAAGTCGATGAGACAGTCGTATCAAGCCCACTGCTAGATGAGCTTGTGGTCTCAGTCGCAATTGTAGGAGTGTAAGAGCTTTGTGTGGACACAAAGCTTCCTTGGGAGCTAGTCTGCTCACCAAGGCTTGCGCTCCCGTTTGACTCGTCGCTTCCTATTACCTGTGTGCAACCAACAGCCACAAGGCATAGAAGTGTCAAAAGTAGACCTTTAGCCTTGCTTTTATTCTCAATTTTCATATAAAACGTTTCTCCGTTAATCAATCATATCTTCGAATACATTATAATTATTGTATACTCTTTCATTTTATACTGTTTCAGATAATACGTCAATATGATTTACCAAGTTTTGATTATATACAAGATAAATTAATTGTTAACTAAACGCTTTATTTATCTTTATAAACCGTCAATATGTTGCAGTTATAATTATGTTGTTTACGGCTATAACTGTAAAACAGTATAATACTTACAGCATATTGTTTAATATAAAGTTCTGTGACCTCGTTTCCTTGTGCACATTGTTCAGTATTTGCACTTCCTTTTTAGTACAAAAATCGTTGAAATCGGACATGATAAGATGATATAATTAAAATGACATATTATGAAACGGAGGCAGTAACATGCTTAGCATTATTAACTGGTTTAAATCAAGTTTATTTCGCAAGCTCCTTACAATTATCCTAGCACTTAACATTTTACTGTACTTCGTTTTTGCAAACATTATGTTTTCACGCATTTGGGACACCATTGAAGTCGGCACTCGTGAGACACTCACTATTCAAAGTGATAATGTTGCTGATTCTATTGACTCATATTTCTTCGGGAAGTCTGATATTGCTAAAATGATTTCACTTAACCCTATCGTCATTGATTTTCTTCAACAAAACCCAACCAGAGAGGAATTTGACGGCAGTGAGAACTATTTGCAAATCGTCAAGCTCCTCGACACAGTATTCGATATTGACACAGACATCGGGCAAGTATGGATTTCAAATCCCGCTCGCAGCTACAATGTATATAGCGATGGCTCTCTATCCGATGTAAGCTACGATGTTACAACTCGTCCATGGTATCTCCCATCATCCTCTATCACCAATAAAAACCAAGTGTGGTTTTCTTCTCTAGCGGAAAGCTTTTATGATAAACAGCAAACAGCTATGATTGTTAAGCCCATATTTGGCGAAGCAGGGATTATCGGCTATATTGGAATGAATGTTTATATCGATTCCTTCCCTGAAATAATCGACAAGCTTTCAGATATAGACGGCAACTGTTTAATAGTTGGTGTTGACGGCAATGTGATTTACAGCCAAGTAGAATGGCATTTAGGTAAGAACATTTCAGAGCTTGGCTATATAGATAACTCCGTTACAAGTGATATACTCTCTGGCAAGTCAAACTTTATCACAACTAAAGTAGGCAATAAAAACTACTATCTCAGCTACAATGGTATACCGCTTACAGGCTGGACAGTTGGAATTTATCTTGACGCTTCAGTCGTAACCAATCAGATGTTCGGATTTAATCTGCTTTATTTTATAAGTGTAGCTTGCATAATAATATTTATATGCGTTGCAATTTATATTGTTTTACGCAAATCAACCAAACAGATACCTGATATAGTAACCGCTTTAGAGCGCATTTCAGAAGGCGATTACAGTGTTAGAATAAACGCACAATCCTCCGATGAAATAAGCCAAATTGCCAGTGCAATAGATGAGCTTTGCATCGACTTAGATGAAAAGTCAAAAATCATCCAAAGCTATGCACATTTCGACTTACTTACAGGTTTGCCTAACCGCAAAAGTCTTCTTGAATCCCTTGATGTTCATGTCGAGAATGCCCGCACTAATATGACAAAGCTTGCGGTTTGCTGTATCGACCTTGACGACTTCAAGTGGGTAAATGACACTCTAGGCCACTCCTTTGGCGATGAACTGCTACTCAGGTTTTCAGAGATAATAACCCAGTTTAAGCACCCCACAGATATTGCGTCACGCTTCGGCGGCGATGAGTTTATGATTATCATGCCAAATATTGAGGATGAATCCTCACCGGGCGAATTGCTCAGTCATATTAAGGATGAGCTTCTAAAGCCAATGTCGGTACTGGGACATGAGCTGTATTTACGCTTTACTGCAGGTATCTCTCTCTATCCCAACGACGCATTAACCCCTGATGAGCTTATTAAAAATTGCGATATGGCAATGTACAACGCTAAAAGTCACGGTAAGAACCGTTTTGAATACTATGACAGCTCTCTACAGCATTCCATGACCAAGACCGCCAAAATAAATCAAGCGCTAAGTGAGGCGCTCTCAAAGAACGAATTCTCCCTTGTGTATCAGCCAATAGTTGACGCAAAGGATCGCACTGTTCACAGCGTCGAGGTTTTGGTAAGATGGACAAATGACGAGCTTGGCAGCATACCACCCTCTGAATTTATTCCTATAGCCGAGGACACAGGGTTGATTGTCCCCATTGGAACATGGATACTAGAGCAATCCTGTATCACCCAAAAGAAGCTTAGTAAGGTTTACGGGCGTGATATTATACTATCGGTCAACATTTCACCTGAGCAGATGAAACAGAAAAACTTCATTGAACTTGTAAAGGATATAATCATTAGAACAGGCATTAACCCTAAGCATTTGCAGCTTGAAATTACAGAGAGTTTGCTAATTGATTGCACCCAAAATGCCAATGATATTCTAACTAAAATATGCAACCTCGGTGTGAAGATTGCTCTTGACGACTTTGGTACAGGCTATTCCTCACTTAGCTATCTCAAGCACTTCCCCATCCATGTACTTAAAATTGACAAGTCCTTTATTGATGAAATTGTCCGCAACAAAAAGGATTATGCTATTACAAGCTCGGTTATCAACCTTGTCCACAACCTTGGCATTGTTACAATTGCTGAAGGCGTTGAAACCACCGAGCAATACGGCTACCTCATGGAAATGGACTGTGAATACATTCAAGGCTATCTAATGAGCAAACCTTTACCTGAGAATATGATTATAGATTACCTAAAAAAACTAAAAGATAAAAATATGTAAACCTCCCCAAAATAAGCTGTCTGATAAAAAGGACAGCTTATTTTGCGCTTTTTTTGCCGAAACATTCGATTAAAAAGCACTAAATCCATTGTAATAAGAAAAATCATGTGATATAATTAACAATATGTTACGCATGATGCGGCAAAATATTGCTTTTTCACACAAGAAAGGATTTGCGTTATGGGAAAGCGTCTGAAAGTTATTATAACTATTCTAATTGTTTTACTCCTAATCACCCCAAGTATACAGCTTTTATTTCATTTCATTTTCAGGTCAGATAAACTTTCATTGACTGAGCTTGATGTGCTAATTATCGCTTCAATGCTCGGGTTGGTATTGCTTTTGTGCGCTTTTTTTGTATTTGTATACACGAAACTGCACTATCGATTACGACAGCAGCATAAGCTTTACAACACCATGCTTAAAAGCACAAACTCCCTTGTTATCCTTTGGAACACAGCTCTTACCTATACCGAGTTTAACGAGTATGCTCATACCACCATTGACAAGGACAAGCATACCCTAGACTCCTCCTTTGTTAAAAAGCTTTTTGGCGATAATGACAAGTCAAGGATTAGCTTTGACGAGGTGCCTCCAAAGGCACGAATGCTAACCAACGCCCTAGACCCACGAGGTCACCAGTTTTGCTTTACCTCTACCGATGGGGAACTTCACCACGTTGTATTTAATAGCGTCAAGCTAAACCCCAG
The DNA here is from genome assembly GCA_964560565.1 of uncultured Oscillospiraceae bacterium. Lineage (GTDB taxonomy): Bacteria > Bacillota > Clostridia > Oscillospirales > Ruminococcaceae > CAZLMF01. Next base: position 13,854 of record CAZLMF010000020.1, on the reverse strand, counting down.
CGGTAAGGATGACTACTACATACTTTCCATTTCCACTGACATATCCGACGCTGTCAACCTCAAAAACGAGCTGATGGAAACTAATAAAAGGCTCAAACTAAACGAGGAAATGCATTCCCTTGCAATGGAATCAGCTGAAATTGGTATATTGATGTATGATATGGGGGAGCATAATAATCTACACCTATCTGAAAATGCCCATGCGCTTTTAGGTTTTCCAAAAGATGATATAATAACGGTCCCTGACTTTAGGGCTCATATTCATCCCGATGATTTATCTGATTATTTATCCGAGCTAAACAAGCTGAAGACCGGCAAAAAGCTCTCCTTTGGCATAGAGGCTCGCATGAGAATTGACGCTGAAAGCTATAGCTGCTTTATGCTGAAATTTAAGTCCACAAAAGATAGCTACGGAAATGTAATTCGCATTATCGGTGCTATTATCAATATAAATCAGCAAAAGGAAATCTCCGAGCTTATAGATAAAACCACTTTTGAGGACGAGCTTACTAAGCTACCAAACCGCAGATGCTTCCTGACAAACGGAAATCAAGTTCTTGAAAATATACATCAGCAATATAAACTCGCTGCTCTTATCTACTTTGACATTGACCGCTTTAAGCGAGTCAACAACCTATCAGGTTATGCCGCAGGAGATGAGTTGCTGAGGTCCGTGGCGGCTACTGTAACAAACATAATTGGTGATGATGTGTTTTTTGCACGCTTAGGCGCAGATGACTTTGGGCTGATTTTGCCTGTACTCTCACAAGATGAAGCTGAGGCCTTTTGCGAAAGCCTAGAAAACGCAGTATCAGGGCTTGAACAAAGCCTTACGATAAAAGAGGCAGTAAGCATAAGCATCGGTGCTTGCCTCAGTGACCCCGAGGGCAGCGCTATCACCTCCATGTTTGAGAAAGCCAGCATGGCGCTTACCGTTGCAAAGACCTCCACCTATGGCAACACTCAGTTTTTTAGTCAAGATGTACGTCAGCTTATTATAGACCGTGACATTCTCGAGGAGGAAATTCGCGAGGCATATATTAAAGGCGAGTTCTCCCTTTACTATCAGCCTAAAATTGATATAAAGACAAGCAAGCTTATTGGCGTTGAGGCGCTTATGCGCTGGAACCATCCAACTAAGGGCATTATATCACCTGGAGTATTCATCCCTGTTGCCGAGGAAATCGGGCTTATTACAAAGCTTGACGAATGGGGCATGAGAGAGGCTTGCCACCAGTGCAAGCAGTGGCAGGACTTAGGTCACCCACCCATTGCAGTGTCGGTCAACATATCCCAAGCAATGTTCTACCAAACTGATTTAGTCGCCCTAATCCGAGATGTACTTAAAGAAAGTAATTTACAACCAGATTTGCTGGAAATTGAGCTTACCGAAACAATGGCAATCAAGGACATAAACAAAACCGTAGAAATACTGGGAGAAATCCAAAGGCTTGGCTGTCATGTTTCAATGGACGACTTTGGCACAGGCTATTCCTCCCTTAGTTCACTTAAACTTGTACCCATCAACATACTTAAAATTGATCGTAGTCTTATTATTGACGTAGAAACCAACAACACCTCAAAATACATAATATCCGCAATTATCGGACTTGCAAAATCTATGAACCTCAAGACGCTTGCTGAAGGAGTTGAAACCGCCGGACAGGTGGATTTTCTAAACACCATCAACTGCGACTTTGCACAAGGCTATTATTATGGTAAGCCCTGCCCGTCCGATGTTTTTGAGAGCTTATATATAAGTTTATAGGAGCGTGAATTCTATTGGAAACCTTATACCTAGTCGTGCCCTGCTATAACGAGGAGGAAGTTTTACCTGAAACCTCCACTCAGCTGCTTTGCAAGCTTACCTCATTGGTTGAGCGTGGCATTGTATCCGATGAAAGCCGTATTTTACTCGTTGATGACGGCAGTAAAGATAAGACTTGGGAAATGATCACTGACCTTCACGAAGGCAACAGCTACTTTGCCGGAATAAAGCTTGCCCGCAACATGGGGCACCAAAATGCACTTCTTGCAGGGCTTATGACCGCAAAGGAGGTAGCTGACATCACTATTTCCCTTGATGCGGATTTACAGGACGATATTGATGCTATTGACCGCTTTATTGAAAAGTATAATGACGGCTGTGACGTGGTATACGGTGTTCGCAGTGCTCGCAAAACCGATACATTCTTCAAGCGCAATACCGCCCACGGTTTTTACTCCATTATGCGCTCAATGGGCGTGGAAATCATTGACGACCACGCGGATTATCGCTTGATGTCCAAGCGTGCGGTTGAAGGCCTAGCCGAATTTCGCGAAGTCAACCTCTTTTTGCGTGGCATTGTCCCACTGATAGGCTACACAAGCGGTGTGGTTGAATATGAGCGCAAGGAGCGCTTCGCAGGGGAAAGCAAGTACCCACTTCGCAAGATGCTAAACTTTGCCCTTGATGGAATTACCTCATTTAGTATTAAGCCAATTAGGCTTGTCACAACCATCGGGCTTATGATTTTCCTTGCAAGCCTTGCTATGCTGGTATATTTCCTTGTACTCAAGTTCCTTGACAAGACTGTCCCCGGCTGGACTACTCTTGTTATGTCAATATGGATGATTGGCGGTATTCAGCTGCTTTCTCTAGGTGTAATCGGCGAATATATCGGCAAAATCTACAAGGAAGTCAAGGATCGCCCAAAGTACATTATTCAGCAATATATCAACAAATAAAATAAAACTGCCGCCCGTTTATTACGGGCGGCATTATTATTTTGGTAAATTTCTTGCTATTCCTCATCTATAGTAGGTGCAGTAGGTGTAATAGGAGTAGTAAGAATATCAATCGCTGATTCCTCAGCCATAGGCTCGTCCACCGTGGTTTCGTCCGATTCATAGCATGCGCAGGTATAGTCATCGCACTCATCAGTATCCTCATCATCCTCAAAAAAGACACTGTCAGTAAGCTCAAAATCATCATCGCTGCATTCGTTGCGTTTTTTCAAAGCAAGCAGTGCAATAACCGCACCGGCAGCTGCTGCGAGCAAAGCAATCACCATAAAGGTAAATCCCTTTTTCATATAATCCCTCATTTCTTGTAGAATAATAACAACTGATATGTTTATTATAATATAAAGCAAGCTTTATATCAATAGTTTTTGGATAATTTTATATTTATATATTTCCAGTAAGGTTCATAATAATTGAAATGGCGGCAATCGGTGCAGTTTCACAGCGCAGTATGCGCTTGCCAAGAGTTGCAATATGAATGCCCTCTCTTTTTGCCAGTGCAACTTCCTCATCATCAAATCCGCCCTCACTGCCAACCATTATCCCAAGGCTTTGCAGCTGCTCCTTAACAATCCCATTCAGCTGCTCTCCGCCCCCCTCATAGAATAGTATGCCCCGCTGTGCTTGCTTCATCATGGTAATTGCTTCCTCAAAGTTTATAACGGGGTTGACGGTAGGAATAATTCCTCGCCCTGCTTGCTTTGCAGCCTCTTGCGCAATCTTTTGCCACCGCACAAGCTTTTTCCCTGCCGAAGCCTTATCAGGTCTTGATACACATCGCCTTGTAAGAATAGGGGTTATCTCCCCTGCACCCAACTCTACTGCCTTTTGTATTACAAGTTCAAGCTTATCACCCTTAGTGAGTGCTTGAAATAAATGCAAATGCAGTGACGGCTCCGCTCCACTTTCAAAGCTTTCTATCACCCTTGCAAGAACCTCATCCCCAAGGCTTTCAATCTCGCAGGTCATCACCTTGCCCGTGCTGTCGCAAAGAGTGATAACATCACCCACCCTTGAGCGCAGTGACCTTGTAATATGCTTTGCATCCTCACCTGTTATATGTGCCATCCCATCGGACACATTGTCAACAAAAAATCTCGGCATATGTTCTCCTCGAATTCATTTATGTTAGTTAAAACCCTGCTCCTCGCCTTGCTCAAACAAATCCTCCACCAACCTGCGAAGTCCATTATGCTCTGGCAAGCTAAGGTCGGCATCAACCTCAATTACCTGCCTTGCAAGGGCTTGTGTCTGCCTAAGTATATCCATATCACTGCTCATATCCGCAATTCTAAGCTTCGGCAGTCCATGCTGCTTATGCCCAAAGAAGTCGCCCGGCCCACGCAGCTTTAAGTCCTCCTCGGAAATTGCAAAACCATCATTGGTGTCCATCATTATCTTCAGCCTTTGTAAATTCGTCTCCGACCTGTTATCCGACATAAGTATGCAGTAGGATTGGTCTTTCCCCCTGCCAACACGCCCACGCAGTTGATGCAACTGTGAAAGCCCAAATCTCTCGGCATTTTCAATTAGCATTACCACCGCATTAGGCACATCCACTCCCACCTCGATAACAGTAGTGGAAACAAGCAGTTTTATTTCCCCCTGCTTAAATCTGCCCATGGTACTGTCCTTTTGAGTAGCAGGCAACTTCCCATGCAAAAGCCCAACCTCAACCCCTGCAAACTCTCCTTTAGTAAGCTCATCTGCGTATTTAACCGCTGATGCAAGCTCCATTTCACTTTCTTCTATCGCAGGGCAAACTATATAAGCTTGCCTGCCCATGGCAATATGCTTGCGAATAAATGCATACACTCTTTTGCGCTTGCCGCCGTCTACAGCGTAGGTTTCGATAGGTATTCTCCCCTTTGGCAGCTCATCAAGCACAGAAATATCAAGGTCGCCATAGATTATGAGCGCTAGAGTGCGTGGTATCGGTGTCGCTGACATAACAAGAGAATGGGGATTGTCCCCTTTTTCTGCAAGCCTTGCCCTATGTGCAACCCCAAATCTATGCTGCTCATCGGTTATTACAAGCCCTAATCTCCTAAATTGCGTGCTTTGTTGAATGAGGGCGTGAGTGCCCACTATAACCGAGTATTCGCCACTTGCAATGTCCGCCTTAATCGCATTCTTTTCCTTTTGAGAAAGCGAGCCCACCAATAAACAGCACTTCACACCCAGTGGCTCTAAAAATGCATTTAGCGTTTGATAATGCTGTGTACATAAAATCTCCGTCGGTGCCATAAAAGCCGATTGATGCCCGTTTAGGTGGCAAAAATAGCATGCCGCCGCCGCAACTGCGGTCTTACCGCTGCCGACATCGCCTTGTAAAAGCCTATTCATCGGATTGGGCTTTTGCATATCATTTATGCACTCCGTAACAGCACGTTTTTGCGCATTTGTAAGTTCAAATGGCAGTGAAGCATAATAATTCTCAATCCCCAAAGGCTTCATTACCGACCCCGAAAGGTCGCGATTGCGCCCTTTAAGCTGTACAAGCCCAAGTTGTAGGCTCAGTAGTTCCTCAAAGGCAAGCCTTCTTTTTGCGCTTTCATAAGCCTCCCTGTCCTTTGGGAAGTGAATACTTTCGACTGCATATTGAAGTTCGCAAAGGCTGTATTCCTGTAAAATCCTCTGGGGTAACGGTTCCTCAATCTTATCCCCGAAAAGTTCCAATGCACTTCTTATATTGCGGTATAAAATCGGCTGTGTAATCCCTTGTGTAAGCGGATAAATCGGTTGTAGTTTCGCAGGCTCGTCCTTCTCAATAAAGCTAGGTGAGGTCATCTCCCTGCGAAACACATTCCCCATGACTTTACCGTAGAGTATATATTCCTTGCCTAAAACAATGTTTTCAAAAGCAAACTTCTGATTGAACAGCGTGACAGTTAAATCCGCATCCCCGTCGCTGAAAATGAATTTATAAAGCTCCATCCCCCTGCGCACAAGCTGAGGCGTAAGCTTGCGTTTTACATACCCACTTATTACCTCACTTTCGCCTATTATGGCTTCCGCAATGGCTTTTGGCGCACTATAATCAATATAAGTGCGTGGATAATAGCGCATTAGCTCCCATATTGTTGTGATGTCGAGCTTTTCATATAGCTGCGCCCTTTTTGCCCCAACACCCTTTAGTGCTGTAATGGGTTTGTCCCATTTCCTATGCAATTTACCCACCTCCACGCCGAATAAGTACAAAAGCCTGCAAAATGCAGGCTTTATATAGATTGGCTAATCGCCTGTCTATTCAACTGATATTATATAGTAGTATATTGGCTGGCCGCCGTTTACAAGGGTTACTTCAACCCCTGAGCCTGCTTTTGCTTGGATTGTCTGATGGAGTGCAATTGCATTTTCCTCCGTTACATCCGAGCCGTAGATTATAGTAATAAACTGTGCATCCGATTTTGTAAGGCGCTTTGTAAGCTTGACAGCTGCCTTTGTGACATCACGCTCTGTAAATGCAAGCTTGCCATTATCAAGTGCAAGTATCTCGCCCTGCTTAATATCATGGCCGTCATAATCGCTATCACGGGCTGCAAAGGTAATCTGCCCTGTTGAAACCTTGTCAAATGCCTTTGTCATATCAATGCGGTTGCGGTTAAAATCCGCCTCTGCGTCAAACGCCAGCATAGCTGATATTCCCTGAGGTATTGTTCGGGTTTGCAGTACACAAACCCTCCTGTCTGCAAGGCTTACAGTCTGCTCCGCCGCCATGATTATGTTTTTATTGTTAGGCAATACAAAAACTATTTCCGCAGGTGTTGAATGAATAGCACGCAAAATATCCTCAGTTGAAGGGTTCATGGTTTGTCCGCCCTTTACAACGCAGTCCACACCAAGGTCTGTAAAGATTGTTTCCACGCCTGCCCCTGCCGCAACAGCAACAAAGCCGTAACGCTTCTCAGGTGGCACAGGGATAAAGTCCTGCTCCCTAGCAAGCTTTGCTTCACGCACCTTTTCTTCATGCTGCTCACGCATATTCTCGACCTTCATCGCCGTTAGGCTACCAAAGAGAAGTCCCTCCTCAAATGCCTTGCCGGGGTGATCTGTATGCACGTGAATCTTTATAATTTCCTCATCATCCACAACGACAACGCTGTCACCAATGGTTTCAAGGAAAGCTCTAAGCAAAAGCGGGTCCTTGCCCCCATATTCCCTATTTACTATGAACTCAGTGCAATAGGTGAATGTAATCTCGCCGTCAGCCTCGCCCGGGGCGCTTAAGCTGCCCTCACGCTTTACATATATAGGTTTTGACGCTTCGTCCTCAACCTCGATTATTCCATTGCCTCTAAAGACAGACAGCATCGCATCAAATATAATCACAAGCCCCTTGCCGCCTGCGTCTACAACCCCTGCTTTTGCAAGTACAGGTAGCATCTGCGGTGTCTTGTCAAGGGTTTCCTGCGCAGTTTCAACAACTCTTGCCCATAGATTAACAGGGTCAACCTCAGAATTTAAGCCAATTAAGGCATTAGCATTCTCTGCCGCAACTCTTGCAACTGTGAGAATTGTCCCCTCAGTGGGCTTCATTACCGCCTTATAGGCAGAGTCAACGCCTATCGCAAGGGCTTTAGACAAGTCCTCAGCGGTGGCAGTACGCTTTGAGTGCATCCCCTTTGAAAATCCACGAAATAGCAGCGATAGAATTACACCTGAATTTCCTCTTGCGCCCCTGAGCATTGAGCTTGCAGTAACATCTGCAACCTGTGTAACTGTGGCATTGTCGTCAATGCGCTTTAGTTCACGCAATGCGTTGCTCATAGTCATCGACATATTAGTGCCGGTGTCCCCGTCAGGCACAGGGAAAACGTTAAGTTCATCAACGCTCCTCTTATTGTTTGCAACGCTATTCGCTGCTGATATAACCGCGTCACGCAGCATGCTTCCCGATATATCCAAAATAAACTCTCCTTACAGAATAAATTGCCAAGATTATATAGCAAATTACGTTTATTGGCGCATTCCATCAACATAAACGTTGACCTTTTCTACCTTTAGTCCTGTTTCTTCCTCAACCGTATATCGAACTTTGGAAACTATGCTTTTGACTATTACTGCGATGTTTACGCCAAACATAACCGTAATATGCAGATCAATAAAAAGCCTATTACGGACATTTCGTACTGATACACCCTTGTCGGTGAAGTTGCCTCTTCGTAAAACGGAAAGTAAACCTTGCTTTGCACCGCTCGGGTTCATATCCGTAACACCAAAGCAATTTGTCACGGTATGCCCAATAAGACTTGTGAAGTATGACTGAGACACCTCTATCGTGCCTAAGTGGTTCTCTATTTTAACCATGTCCGCCCTCCTCTTGTAAAAGCATTATTATGTTCCCACCTATTGCAAAAAACCATACAGCGGGCTAATCATTTTTTCTTATGCAATAATTATAATACACAATCGCCCTACTTGCAAGTGTATTTTGCCAAATACTAAGCTTATTAGCCCGAAAAGGAGTATGTAAACAGTAAAAGACCGCAGGATTCCCCCTGCGGTCAAGAAAACTATAATATGTATTACCTAGGCTCAATAATAAGCTTTATAGCTGTGCGTTCCTCGTTTTCAATAGTTACATTAGCAAAGGCAGGAGTGCAAATTAAATCTACTCCCATTGGCGCTAGATAACCCCTTGCAATAGCCACTGCTTTAATTGCTTGATTCGTGGCACCTGCACCAACTGCTTGAACTTCAACAATTCCCTTATCACGAACTATTCCTGCTACTGCACCCGCAACTGAATTTGGTATTGATTTTGATGAAACCTTTAAAACGTCCACTTTTTATTCTCCTTTTGCACTGTATTATGTCAATTTCAACTGAGTAGAAAAGAAATTAAAAGTTGTTGAAAAACATGATTTGGAATTTTCTTGCCACATTTCATTAAAATTATACATCAAATAACTAATATTTGCAATACCTTTTAAGAAATATTTTTATTTCATTTCCTTTATTCGTAAAATGCCTGTGCATTTACCACTTTTATTGTCAATAGTAAGTAGTATAGCACCCATTTCACAAGGAGCACTCGCAATCTCAAAGCGACTGGGGAAGTGAGTCCTCATGCGTTCAATTGCAATTTCCTTTTTCACGCCAAGCACTGACTCTATCGGCCCTGTCATTCCCACATCGGTTATATAGCCTGTGTGCCCTTCAATTATGCTCTCGTCTGCTGTCTGAACATGGGTATGAGTGCCAAGCACCGCACTTACCCTGCCTGCTAGGTAATACCCCATCGCCTTTTTCTCAGCAGTTGCCTCAGCATGAAAATCGACGATAATATTTGGTGTTTTAATCTCACTAAGCAACCTGTCCATTGTGTTAAAGGGATTATCAAGGTTCTCCATATATACCACACCCATAAGGTTTACAACCGCAACACTAAAGCTGCCAAAATCATATTCACACACTCCGTGCCCTATACATTCCTCGCCGTAGTTAATTGGGCGAATAATTACATCACTGCTTTGGAAAACCTCGCTCATCTCAGGGCGCTTAAAAGCATGGTTACCTGTTGTAATCACATCAACCCCATGGTTTAGCAAGAAGCTTGCAGACTTCGGAGTTATGCCATTGCCATCAGCGGAATTTTCGCCGTTGCATATAACCATATCCACGCTATACTTATGCTTAATACCAGGCAAAACCTTTGCAAGGTAATCGCATCCAACTTGCCCTGTCACATCGCCAATAAAAAGTATATTCATCAAGTGCACCTCATCTAAACTTAGCAATTATTTTATTATTGTAGCACATTTCTTTTGTTTTCTCAAACTATTGTGCCCTAGCCTATTTTCTGGTATAATTATTTTGAGCTTAAATGTCATTTTTATCCTAAATTTTCCATAGACAAAGCAGTGTTTGGTTCTGGCATAAGCTACCTACACAATAACCAAGGAAATATGTTACGCAAACAGAAAGGGGAAAAATTATGGCAGTAAAAGCAGTTGTCGGCGCTCAATGGGGTGACGAGGGAAAAGGTAAAATCATCGATATTCTCGCCTCTCGTGCGGATGTTGTAATTCGTGCTCAAGGGGGTAATAATGCCGGGCATACCGTCGAAAGTAACGGCGAGGTATACAAGCTACACCTTATCCCCTCGGGTATACTATATCCAAACACCCTTTGCTTAGTGGGAAGCGGCGTTGTAATCGACCCAAAGGTTATAATCGGCGAGCTTGATTCGTTAATTGCCAGAGGTATAGCCTGCGATAACCTTCGCATTGACCCACGTGCGCATATTATTATGCCCTGGCATATAAAGCTTGACCTTTTAAGTGAGCAAACTCTTGGCAAGGACGACATTGGCACCACAGGACGAGGAATCGGCCCCTGTTACATGGATAAGGCACAGCGCAGCGGCTTGCGCTTTTACGACCTTATAAATCCCGAGCTTTTTGAGCCACGGGCAAGAGCTGTCGGCGAACGTAAAAACAATCTTATTGCCAAAGTCTACGGCGGAGAGCCTTGCGAGCTTAATGCTGTTATCACTGAATATATTAAGTATGGCGAAAGGTTAAAGCAGTACCTAGCCGATGTTTCCGTATTGACCTTTAATGCCTGCAATGAAGGCAAGAACGTTTTGTTTGAGGGCGCTCAGGGCACACTCCTTGACCTTGACTACGGCACTTATCCCTTTGTGACCTCATCCCATCCGATAGCAGGTGGCTTTTGCATAGGCACAGGCATAGGACCTACCGTCATGGAGGATATTATAGGCGTCGCAAAGTCATATACCACTCGAGTCGGCAAGGGGCCATTCCCCACGGAGCTTGACGACGATGTGGGTGAGCTTATCCGTCAACGTGGGAAGGAATTCGGCACTACCACAGGTCGCCCTCGCCGCACGGGCTGGTTTGATGCGGTTATAGTTCGCCATGCGGTGCGTGTAAACGGACTTACCTCACTTGCGGTGAATAAGTTTGACACCCTTTCCGATATTCCCACCCTTAAAATTTGCGTGGCTTATAAAACCGCAGACGGCAAAATCCTTGAGGACTTCCCAGCAACCTTAGATGAGCTAAAGAACTGCGAGCCCATATATGAGGAGTGCGAGGGCTTTACAGGGGATTTATCCTCCTGCAAAAGCTTTGATGAGCTACCTAATGCGTGCAAGGCATATATTGCAAGGCTTGAAGAGCTTTGCGGTTGCCCAGTAAAAATGGTAGGGGTAGGACCTAGTAGAACCCAAAACCTCGAAAGATAGCGTACAAATCTTAACAGGGCTGAGATTTCTCAGCCCTGTTTTTTATTGCTACAAGTTATACATAGCCGTATAGTCCTCTAACGCTTACCTCGCCACTATTTATCGCTTTAAACTTGCCACCGATATTGCATAATAGCGCACCCTTTGCATCAATCCCAATAGCAGTTCCTTGAACCTTTTCCTCGTTGTAAATAAGCTTAACTTGCTTGCCTAGGGTAATACAGTAGCGCGCATACTCCTCAATCATCGAACTAAAGCCATCCTTAATAAGCCTATCGACCAAAGGCTCCAGCTCATTTAATACACTTACCGCAAATTCCTTTGCTGTGGGGCATTTTCCCTCTGATTGCAGATATAGCGATGTAGCGTGTTCAATCCCTGCATCGATAAATTCGTTTTCGGTCTGTTTTATATTTACTCCAATGCCGCATATAGCGGCATACAACTCCCTGTCACCAGATTGCACGCTTTCACATAAGATACCACAGAGCTTTTTATTTCCAAGCACAATATCATTTGGCCACTTGATAGCTGCTTCTAGCCCCGTAAGCCCGTACACCGCCCTTTGTACCGCCAAAGCGCCTACAAGAGGCAGGCATGATAGCGTGGAAATATCATAGGGCTTAATCAGCATGGACATAGCAAGTCCATTCCCTGCACTTGTGCTCCAGGAATTTCCCCTGCGTCCTCTGCCCTTGCTTTGAAAGTCAGCAGATACCACAAACCCATTTTCAAGCTCTAATGCCCTTTGCTTTATATACTCATTGGTTGAATCCACCGAATCAAAATGCACCCATTCCCGACCAAGAGCACGAGTTCTCAGCTTGTTATCTCCTATATTACTCGTTGCGACCTTGCCTACTTTTCAATCGTGACAATATTAAGCACAATCCCCGCATCGGTAATGTCAATGACGCCATAAGACGGCAAACGCCTTCCACGAGGGGAATAAAGGCTACCCGGGTTCATAACGTGAACATCGTCAATATATGCAGTGTTGTAAATATGAGTATGACCGTATAGGGCAATGCACGCGCCGTTTAGCTTTGCGTTTTGCACCAAAGTATCAAGTCCGTCATGAACACGACTTTCATGGCCATGTGTCATGTATATTTTTACCCCAGCCACCTCAATTACCTTAGAGGCAGGTGATGACGAGCCATAATCACGGTTCCCACAGACGAAATGAAAGGTCTTATCGGGATATAGCGCCTGCACATCCTTAAGCTCCTTTTCCCCATCCCCAAGGTGCAGGAAAATATCTACATCTAAATTTCTCTTAATGGCATTGTTTAAGGCAAAAAAATCCCTATGGGTGTCTGCAAAAACAACAATTCTCATATTTATACTCCCACTTATACATACTTCTACTTGCAACTATTATAGCATATTATATCAATAACTGAAAGAGTTTTATTCACAAATTTGTTGCAAGTAATAGTATTTCTAAAATGAGAGTAATTTTTTATTACGAAAGGATCGATACAAAATGGATGAAAAGCAATCACAAGCACTTGAGGCATTACTATATGTTGCAAGCCAAAAGCTAGGTGTTTCCCCCGATGCGCTTAAATCAAGCGTAGAAAGCGGCAATCTTGACGCTCTCGCAGGCAATGAGGCTTCACCCGAGGTAGATAAGCTTCGCAGTGTAATGCAAGATCCCGAGAAGGCTGCCGAAATGCTGTCCTCTCCGCAGGCAAAGCTTTTAATGGCATTGCTTAACAAAGGTAAAAAGTAAAGGAGTAGACTATGGATGATTTGGCGAACAAGCTAAGCGGAATACTCAATAGCGACGAGGGCAAGTCGCAGCTTCGCAGCCTTATGTCCATGTTTGGCGCAGATGCAAATGATATGCCCGACCTGTCCGCAATACTAGGCGGCGACACATCAGGTATGCCCGATTTATCGTCTTTGTTTGGAAATGCAAGCGCCTCCTCTAAATCATCCGACGCCACTCATAGCGAAAAGCAAGAAAACGGCGGAGGATTTGATTTCGGTGGTATAGATATTGAAACCCTTATGCGCCTGCAAGGTATCCTTTCTCACACGAAAACTGACGATAAAAACTCTGAATTGCTGCTTGCCCTGCGCCCCCACCTACAAGATAAAAATAAGCAAAAAGTCGATCAAGCTGTCAAAATTTTAAAGCTTTTATCGTTGCTCCCCTTACTTCGTGAAAGCGGTATTCTGGGAGGAGATTTCTTTGGCTTATAACAACGATTTCAACGCACAAGTTCAAGACGCAATAAGACGCTCCCTTGATATGTACAGCCGCTCCCCTACTACAAAGCGCCCCAGCTCGCAGGCTCCCTCTCCGCCAAAGCCCAATGCTATTGAGCCATTGCAAGCTTTGCCACCGAAACAGCCTGTTACTCAACAACAGTCCACCCCTCAACATAGTCCACCTCAACCTAAAATAAACTTCCAACGCAATAAATCTAGTTACCCTCGTCGTCCTGCATCCGAGCCTTCACGGCACTTTTCTCCCCAATCAAACACTAACTTCATTAAGCGCAATGTGCCCCATGCTCCCCCTCAACATGCTGCCGCTTCCCCAAAGGGCAAAAGCGACGATAAGGAGCACCACACGAAAAGCCAATTTCCGCAAAAAAGGACAATATCACCGACTTCAACAATCTTCTCTCATCCTTTGGGCTTGATAAGATTCTTGCACGGTTTGGGCTTGATTCGGACACCATTCTAATTCTCATGCTGGTCTGGGTGCTGTCAAAGGATAAATCCGACCCAATTCTGCTGATGGCACTTATGTATATCCTCATATAAAAAAACAGAAGCTTTCGCTTCTGTTTTTTGTTATTTTCTAACCTGGAAAAGTAAAAATTCATAGTCATTAA
>CAZLMF010000019.1:7811-23207 GCA_964560565.1 uncultured Oscillospiraceae bacterium | reverse complement strand
TCCGCAGAAAAATCCTGCGTGTAAGGGTGCGGAATTTGGGGGATCCAAAGGGGGATAAAATCCCCCTTTGATGAGCCTTTTGGTAGCTGCTTACAAAACATCACGCTCAAAAGCCCTCCGCATAACGCGAAGGGCTTTCACTAATTTAGTTAAAGGCATTACTCATCCCCGGGGTTTTTGTGTTCGTCACCCTATACTCCCCTGTTACATAATCAAGTGCATAGGATTGATCCTTTGTCATGTCGGGTGCTGTTAAAACCGAATGAACTATCCCATTTTCACCTGTGAGCATGATGGTCTCTCCTGTTTTTATATTGAAGTTAACCTCCACCTTGAGAAGTGCTGACACATCTGTGGCGTTATCGCACATTAGCTGCAAATACTCATTGGGCTGAATCTTCATTTCTGGAAAGCTCCATTTCATGGGCCTTTCTGGGTCGTCTGTAAGGTACAAGCCCTTAGTTGACACCGCAACATCGGAGGTATTGTGAATTTCTATCCAATCTCCACCCTTTGAGCTTATCTCACTGATGTTAAGAGGATATACATTTTCACTACGCTTTACTTTAACGGATACTGTTATCTTTCCATCTACTACATCCTCATTGGATAGCGTGAGCATTTCCCCTAAAACTTCATTGCCGTTTACTATCCAAGCTGTCACCTCGCTGTCCTTTGCAGGCTGAGCTATTACATTGACACTATTGCCGACATAATAGCTGCAGTGTACCGTTTCATCCCCCACGCTTAGGCTGCCAAGCTTAACATTTGCAAGGCTTGCCCCAGTGACCTCAACCTCGTACATTTCTGTTAACCCGTAGAGGGACTTTATGCCCCTTTTTACTGCATCAAATCTCTGCCTGCCAAAATCCTTGAGCTGCTGCCTTTGCTGTCTTACATGATTAAGGTCACACCAATAGTCAGGCATGTACTGTGTAAAGGAGTATTCAAGCTCATTTTTCTGCATGGCATAAAGCATATCCACTGCTTCACTTACTTTTTCACTTGACATTGCCACGAATCCAAGCTCACAAATCATATTTATGAAAAGCTCACGGAATTCCTCGTTTTCCATTGCCGCTGTCATAAGCATATTTTGGCTTCCCTCGCCACGAATTGCCCCCACAAGACGCTCTAGCGTTCTGTTTGTTGCAGGGGAATTGTACAATCCCCACGCAAATTCCGCATCGAAAAGAAAATATCTCCACTTACCGTCGTGGAATTTACTTCCGTCGTCCTCACCGTAATATCGCCAAGCCTTGCTGTTGCCTCGCGGCCAGTCGCGATTATCTATGTAGGTTTGAATCGCAAGATATTGCGCCCAGTTTTCCACATCGACTAAGGTTTTAAACTCCTCATAAACCGCAGAATCAGTGAAATCCTTATCAGCAAAGCTTGTAACATAAGCATAATCCTCGCCTGTATGGATTTCATCCTCTGCCGGTGCAAAGCTCTCGCCGTCATTTTCATTGGAGAACACGTCTATGATTGCATAATCGTCCTTTTCTCCTCCGTATTTGTCCTCAAGGTAATTAGTCCCCACGACTGTTTTTACCCAGTAAAAGCCGAAATAATCGCCGTTTAAATACACTGCCGCAGGGCGATAATCCTGCACATCAGGGAATCCCCACTTGCGCGCAAGCGTGCCCGTCAACTCATCACGCATAAACGCCCAGTTCATATCGTTAGCGTTGTTACGCAGTAAGATACGGTCATAGTCTGTTATCGGCACTGCAAAGGGATATACTGCGGTATCGCTTGGGAAAAAGTCATATTCAAGCTTGCCCTCATCAGGAGTGTATAACCTCCTTGCGATTAGCTTCATTGATTTTTGCACGCTTGCCCTTGACCAACCTCCATGCACTCTCATGCCTGTCAGCTGTGCGATTACCCTTGTGCCGTCTGCCTCAAATACCTCGGTGTACATTGGTCGTTCGCTTTCCTTGCCCCTTATGTTGAAGTTTGCAGGGTCGGGGGGCTCAATTTGCTTTGAGGGCCTTGTAGCAAGATATTCCTCCCTAAGTTTCCCCTCAATAAATACGCCGTATTCGTGGTCGTATATGTTGTACTCATCAGTGGTAAGGGAGAATACAAGGGTATCAAATCGCTCATTCACCTCAGTTCCAACAAAATAGGTGTGAGTGTATGTATCTGTAGATTGCCCGTTACCGTAAAAAACCTTGACTTTAAGGGCAGTTGCCTTCATTCTGGTACCGGCTTTTACATTTATGGCATCTTTGTATGTCCTTGATTCCTTAGTAGGCTCGCTTCCGTCAGTGGTGTAGTATATCTCCGGCTTTTCCTCGGCAGAGATAGTAGTATCAAGCTCCACTGCAATATCCGTGTTATAGAAATGCTCGCCGGGGGAAATTATAATGTCACCTGCCGTAATGGGTTCTTGGACAGTATTGTCCGGGATAGCCCCTACTGGATGGGCTTCACCGCTTAATGCTGAGAAAGCGATTACCGCCACAAGTGCCACCGCAATGCCTATTGGTAGAATTTTTTTAATCATTTACTTGCCTCCGAATTCAGTGCAAAATTTATTAGGTCATCTTATTATAGCTTTTTTCACAAAACTTTTCAATAGAAAGGTTTGTAAGTGTGCAAATGGTCGATGATACCATTGTATTTTCACAAAATAGGTGTTATAATAAAATTTGTGTTACGCAAGTTTATCATTATTTTTATGGAGGTGAGGATAATTAAGCTATACGGCAGACAACTACGCAATGAGCTAAAATTTGTGATAGGGCAAGGGGAATATACCCTTCTCCGCAGTAGGGCAAATGCAATTATGTCAAGGGATAAAAACGCCTTAGAGGACGGATCTTACCGTGTCACAAGCCTTTATTTTGACGATATTTACAGCACTTCTTACTTTCAAAAGCTTGAAAGCATCCAAAACCGAGCAAAGTTTCGCATTCGGTGCTACAACGGCTTAGATAATGTTATTTCCCTTGAATGCAAGCTAAAGTATGACAATTATATCTCTAAGGAATCGGTTAAGCTAACGACCGACCAGTACAAAAGCATTTTAGCCGGGGATTACAACTTTGCGCTTAATAGCGGCAACCCCTTGCTCCTTGAGCTTTACAAGCAGCATACGACGAAGGGACTTTCGCCCTGCGTAAGCGTTGATTATGTTCGTGAGGCTTTTGTTTGCAGGGAGGGTAATGTACGTCTTACCTTTGATAAAGAACTTTCAGGCAGTATTAGTGGGCTTGATATTCTTTACGGGGATGTTGTATACACATCCGCTATGCCAAGTGGACTTATGGTGCTAGAGCTTAAGTACGACGATTATCTTCCTGCCCATATAAAGGCGATTACCTCAGGCTTGCCCCTAACTCTTCAACCAGTTTCAAAATTTATACTCTGCAAGAATAAACAATTGGAGGCATCACATTATGGGAAAAATAATAGATCTGCTAAATGAGGGGTTTGACGTTGGTTCAATGGTCGAAAAGCTAAATGCTCAATCCGTCATAGCTTCAATGCTAGTTGCAACTTTATGCGGGGCAATAATCTATCTTACATACCGCATTTTTTATCGTGGCGTTGTTTACAGCGATAACTTCAACATTCTACTTGTGCTTGTGTGCGAAATTACCGCCTTTATCATCATGACCATCAGCTCAAACCTTGTTCTATCCTTGGGTATGGTCGGTGCTCTTAGCATTGTCCGCTTTAGGGCGGCAGTCAAGGACCCTCTTGATGTAGGCTTTCTGTTTTGGGCGGTATCAGTCGGTCTTACCGCAGGTGCAAGGCTTTACAGCCTAGCACTCACCGCAACACTATTTATTGCGCTTGTCTATATCATTCTTACCTTTGTTAAAAAGGATAAGAGATGCTATCTGCTTGTACTGCGCTATTCACCCGATGCTGATGAGAGCATCAATAAGGCGCTTGCTGAAATTCGCTACAAGCTGAAAAACAAGACCACCACGCAAGGGCTTGTTGAGCTTACGGTGGAAATACGTGCCAAGGGCAACGATGCTTCAGTGCTAGATAAGTTTAAGGTGGGGGAAACTGTCGAAAGTGCAGTGTTGCTCGAGTATAGCGGAGATTATGCAAACTAAATACATAAGCATACAACATAAAAACGGGCTTTACGCCCGTTTTTTTATGTTGTATTTTAAAACTCTGTGGTTATAAACATAGGCTTGTGGAAAAAGACGTTTTCAAGCTCCTTAGAATTGCTAGTTGAAACGCTCGGCATATCAGCTAATTGTTGAATACTATATTTACCGCATATAGCCAAAGAGAATTCCCCTATTCCCATTGTTATATCTGCACTTTCCGCTGTTAGCTCAACCGACCTTGCTTTGCCGTTTTCATATTTCACTGCCCATATGCCGTTATTTTGGGGGATTTGGTTATCCTCCACGGAGATTGTTGCCTTTCCGCTACCTTTATAGCTCGCAAGCTCAAGGGCGGCTTTTACATTCACCACTCTTACCATACCGTTTGGCTCAAGCTTTGTTTCCGACCTTGACCTAACAAAATCGGTGCAAAACTGCTCAAGGCATAGATTTGCAGGGGCTGAAAGCTCGATATAGGCGTAGTCATCCGAAAAGCGTGATGCAAAGCTTAAAATAGCTCGTAGAGCATTCATATCAGCAAACGCAAGCTCCCTTGCCCACATTATGCTGTTGCCGTCTTCCTCTTTCTTCTCAAAGATGAAGTAGCCTGCTCCGTTGCTGTTTTCGTCACGGTATAAATAGGCTTGCTTGTCGCCCTTGAAGGGGTTGCAGTTTTTTTGCATTTGCTCCCATTCAAACTGCTCCCTTGTGCACATCATGTTATAGCACTTTGCATAGCTTTCATAAGCCTGCTCAAAGCCCTTTGTGTCAGGACTGCCCTCATACAGGGTGAAACTGCCTTTGAATTTATAGTCGGGTATGTATTTAAGGTGCAGTCTCCATATACTTTTACGCTCAAAGGACTTATAACCAAACTGCTCATAATAAAACTGGCTAAAGGGATACAAGAAGCTGAAAACCTTCCCCTCATTATATGCGTCGGCAAAGGCAAGCTCAAACTGTTTCCTCACAAGTCCCAGTCGCCTATGGCTTGCAAGGGTACATACCCCTCCAACGCCGCACAATGCCGCTTTGCCGCCGTCAAACTCCACTTCATAGGGCAGAAAGGTTATACTGCTCACCATTTTATCGCCGTCAAATGCACCATAGCAGCTATCCCAGTATTTTGAGTACTTATTGTCCGGCGACTCGGTGGCATTCTTAAAATACTCCATTTTATCGGTATCGTAGGAAACGTCATTAGACCAGTTGAAGTTAAGCGCAGAGAGATTGCATACGGAAATGTACTCCTCACTTTTAATTTTGCGTATTGTGATACTCGATGTATTTGCCATATTTGCTACCTCACTAAATTTAGTTGATTGTAAAGCAGGGATACACCTAAAAAGCACCTAGCCTTGTGTGCCAAGTCTCATTATTAAGTTCTCAAGTTCTTCCTCTAGACAGGAATAAAACAGCGTAAAAAGTATATCCGCAAAGCCCAGCAAAAAGACATTCTTGTTGCTTATAGTGCCAAGAGCAGGCACATGGGAGAAAATATAGCCTTTATACCACTGCGCATCATAGTCTGCAAGTTTCTTGCCCTTTGCCACAAAACGCTTATTGCCGTCATAGGTTTCCTCTATTGCCTTTGCGTAGTTTATAGCGCCCTTGCCTATTACAAGGTCATAAACCGCGCGCAGTTGAGAATCGCTCATTGTTTGCCCTGCCACCTTTACAAGCTTCAGTGCAGGTATTCTCACCGCAAAGCTGTATACAATAAGGGCAAGCACCTTGTCATAATCCGCACTGCTCATTTCAGGGCAGTTGACGTTGTTCACACGCAGACCTAGCGCGCTTAATGCATTGCAGTCGGTAATATTATTAAGCGCTATCTTTACTACATCCTTTATGCTGCAATTATAGAAATCCTCCGCCGCAAGGGCATATGCGTACTTTGTGGTATTAAAAAGGCATACCCCTGCTTTAACTATTGTTTCTGAAATAGCTTGCACTGCAGCTCTCTCATTTGCAAAATCCAATATTACCGCCTCCATTTTGAGTTGTAAAAACATTATAATTCATCTCACTGGAAATTACAACCGAAGATAGGGCTTTTCTTTTGTAAGTGCTAGTATATTACGACAATATATGCTATAATATTTGCATAAAACGATGCGTATTTTTGTAAGGTGGTGTGATTTTGAAAAGGCAAATATCATTTGCAACTAAAACAGGTAATACTGTGCATAAGCTGAGCCTGCCGAAATCATTACTTGGCTTTGCGGAATTTGACCTAAACTACTTTTGGGAGCAAGCTATTGACTTTTGCAAGAAATATATCAGCAGCGATGAATACCCCACGCAGGAAGCTTATAATATTCGCAATCTGCTGAAAAAGTGCCATCCTTACTTTAACGCAGGAATCAATACCACTTTTGATAAAATAGTTCTTGACTGCATAATTGACTATCTTTGCCGCTCCTACCAAATGGGGCAAAGCGCCCTGTGGAATAAATACATCAGCCCTAAAAACCCCTTTGAAGCGGCACTTTTTTCAAGGCTTTCTGAATACCGTACAGACAAGGCAATTAACCAATGGGTTAATATGCAGCGTGTTCAAATTTACACCCGCAATAAGCTTGAATTTGTTTTTGACCGTACCCGTAATGTGGATGACGCTATTACAAGGAAGCGTTATTTTGATTTGTCCTTTTCCGTTGTATCAAAGGAACTTGGCTGTCCTACTGATGAGATTGGCGTCACAAAAAGCTATAACCCCTGCCTTTTGCCCAATGCGGTTTTTATGGCAAATAAGGTTTCAAAGGACATTTACCACCGCATTTCGGGCGCAATTGAAAATGTGGATTCCATCCCTTTACCAAAGCTTACTCATGAGGATTTAAGCGACCAAATTGCAATGGATGCTTATAGCTATATAAAAAGGCTTTCCCGCCCTGCTGACAATGAGCTTGCGTGGATACGCTCAGGGCTTGAGGATTTCGAGGAGGAAATATATCTCCCCTGCGGTTTTAAGGCAGTTATCGACCTTGAGTTTGATAAGATTTTGCAAAACAATATCCTGCTTAAACGCTGTGCAAGCTGCGGAAACTACTTCGAGCCTGAGAGGGGCTACAAGGGCGAATACTGCACAAGGACCGATAAGGAGGGGAAATCCTGCCGTGATAGTGTCTCCGTCACTCGCACACCTGAGCTTGTTATCCCTCAAACACTTGATGAGCGCTGTGAAGCAGTGATAAAAACCATTGAGTCAAAAATAGGCTTTTATTTAGATGATCATGAATACTATGAATGGCGCAGCTACCTTGAAAGCATAAAGCACAATATCCAGCAGGGGCATTCCACCGACCAAGAGCTTGAAGCGTTTTTAACTTATAGCCTTAAACTTTATTCAAATAAACAAAACGGAGAGGCTTAATGCCTCTCCGTTAGATATTGTATTTACTTTAGTCTTTGAGCTTGAACTTATCCACAATGTTTGACTTGAAAGTTGAACTAGGTTTAAACTCGGTGAAGTTATCGTTATACTCCCCTGATGGCGGAATAAACTGCGCAGGGTTTACACCGTATTCGATAGTGTGAACTAGGGCGTCCTCACGACTTGTGAAGTCTGTTGCGGATAGGTTTGTATTTGTGGTGTTGACTATATTGTTGTAGGTAAGCTCAAGAATCGATGTAAGCCTTGGTTGTAAGCCTGTGTTTAGCAGCTCTGTTATAAGAAGTCCTTGCAGCTTATAGCGAAAATCCTCGCCATCTGCATATTCAGCATACTCCGAAAGCTTTGAAATTGCTTCGCCGTCAAGGAGCTGTTTGCCTGACTTGATGTTGATGAACACGCCCTCTTTGACTTTATAAGAAATATCATATGGCACATCGAATACTACACTTCCAAGGGTATCCACAAAGTCCTCGAAAACCTCTGATTCATAGCGCACATAGCGCTCAACCGAAATACCAACTGCGTTTTCCACCGCACCCACCACCGATTGCACTCCTGTTTCGGAAAAGCCACGCAGGGTATCGGTCTTTGTGCCGACTGTGGCTGTCATTTGCCAAGGCAGGGGTACAAGGATTATTTCGGCTGTTTGAGGCAAGTAGCGGCAGAGCATGAAGCTATCCGCTGCGCCCTCTTTTCCCTCCCCCCCTATGAAAAGGATTGTCATGCTCAGCCTTTCATCAGGGACATAACCCGATATAAGCCCTGTGGTGTTTGAGGAAGTATTGCCCTGACTATTAGAGCTTGTCTTGTTGAAAATGGTGTCAAGACCTAAATACTCCCCTAGGAGAAAATAAACTCCTCCCCCTAGAGCAGCAAAGAATAGTATGAAAGTGATGATATATGTTAGCGCGGCATTTGCTCCGCCTTTTTTCTTCCCTTTTGCCATTTAAACTAAACCATTCCTTTCGATTATCCATATATAGTTATTTTATTCAAAATAATCTTAGCGTGCATACACTTTTGTATATGCAAAATGTTGAAAACCTTGTTGAAAGTGTGGAGAACTCAAATAATTCAAAAAAATATTACGCATCGTATTATTGTTGACCTACCTCGTAAATAGGTGTATATTTATAGCAAGGGCTATGTATTCTATGTGTTCTCTGTTAAGCGAATTATTCGGGTGTCAATGCCCTGCCTTTTAGCATAGCGGATAGTTTGCCCTGTGCCACTTTTATAGTCTGCGCATACCGCAATGAGCAGTGAGGAGTTGTCCACCATATATTCGTTGCGTGCCTTCATGCAACCGGATGTATAGCTGTTTGAAAGGACTATTACCTCGCTTGCGTCGTCTATAATACTGTTATAGCGATATTTTTCCCCACCGGATAGCGCTCTGCCGTGCCCCTTATAGGGGATAGCGCAGATAAGCTTTATGTCCCGCTCGCCTTGAGCAAGCTCAAGCACCATCTCCGCCGCCCATATGTCAACGCCCTTTGCCATGCCTGTGATAAAGCGTTTATACCCTCGCTCTATCGCCTCATATATTTGCAGATGAAGCATACTTTTAATTTGACCCACCAGTATGGAGCTTTCACTGCCGTTGTCGGGCAGTTTTTCAGGTCTATGCCCTGAAAAACACGCCGTTACTTCCCTCACTTGCAACACCACTCTTTCGCTTAGCTAACTAAGTGAACTTTTCGCCAAAACTTAATACAATATGTATGATAACATAAAGGACACTATTTTTCAAGCAGAAATATCCAAATTGTGCCGTTTAGGCACTATAAATACACGGAGGAATTATGCAGGACTATCATTATCGAACATGGGCTCAAATCAATCTTGACTGCCTGACCGCTAATGTCAAAGCTTTATCAAAGGGTTTAGGCAGGCGCAAAATCATGGCTGTTATAAAGGCTAATGCCTACGGACATGGGGATTTAGCTGTTGCAAAGCACTTGACTTCCCTTGGGGTTGATTCCTTTGCGGTGGCGAGCATTGACGAGGCAATCTCTCTTAGAGACGGTGGCATAGAAGGCTCAATCCTCATTTTTGGCATGACTCCCTACTATATGGTGGAGGACTTGCACCGCAACAGCTTCACTCAAGCTGTGCTTAGTATTGCGCACGCTCACGCACTTAGCCGTGAGGCTCAAGCTCTTGGCATTGAGCTAAGCGTTCATGTGAAGCTTGACACAGGCATGGGCAGAGTTGGGTTAAGCAAAGGCGATAGCGCCGATTGCGCTGCTGATGTATTGGCTATAATGGATATGCCGGGGCTTAAAGTCGAGGGGATTTTCACCCACCTTGCTGTGGCTGACAGCGATTTGCCTGAGCATATAATGTACACTAAGCATCAGCAAGAGAAAATTGACGAGGTGTATGAAAAAATTACTACTGCAAGCGGCAAAAAGCTCCTTATACATAGTCTAAACAGTGCAGGGCAAATTTATCACTCGGATTTCCACAGCGATTATGCCAGAATCGGTATTGCACTATATGGTCAGCTGCCCAGTGCCGACTTAGCGTCACCTGTTCCACTTTCCCCTGTTATGGAGATTAAGTCTGCAATCAGTAGAGTGAAACCCCTTGCAAAGGGTGAAAGTGTAAGCTACGGCTGCACCTTTACCGCACCTTCGGATATTGTGGTTGCCACTGTTCCAATAGGCTATGCGGACGGCTACCCACGCCGTCTGTCGGGTAAGGCAGAAATGCTTGTACGGGGGAAGCGTGCCCTTGTAATAGGGAGAGTGTGCATGGATCAGCTTATGCTTGATGTAACGGCTATCCCAGATGTGCAGGAGGGGGATATAGTGACAGTGTTCGGCAGTGATGGAGATGCGTATTTGCCTCTGGATGAGCTTGCGGCACTTGCTGATACTATTTCCTATGAAATATTATGCGCAGTTCATATGAGAGTGCCTAGAGTTTATATTTTGGACGGCAAGGTTGTAGATGTTGTGAGATACATATAACAAACAATAAAAACAGGCGATTTACATCGCCTGTTTTTTCTGCATCCTTATTTCATTGTATCTTTATCGTAGATTACAAACTGGTTTCTGCCGTTTTCCTTTGCAACTTCAAGGGCACTTGCCGAGTGGACATAAAGCTTATCATAGGATATACCATGCTCGGGGTAAACTGCAACACCGATTGAAACCTTAATGCTTAATGACGCTCCCTCAATAACTACGGTTCTGTTAAGTTCATGTAGAATGTTACTGCAGGACTCTTCAACTAAGTCAGGCTCCTCAATATTGGGCAAGCATAAAATGAATAGATTCTTTTCAATCCTGCCTGCAAAACCACCATGTTGATATTGCCATAACACTCTTACCACCCTACGCAATGCACCGTCGAGAACTTTCCGATCATACTTTTGGACAATCTCGTTATAGTCATCAACCTCAACCATAATCATCGCATGAGAGTAATCGGGTATTGTCATCAACATTTTTGTAAACTCAACTGCGGTGGTTCTCGCATTATAAGACCTCGTTGCTTGATCTATGCGAGTTTGCTTCATTTCCTCCATCTCACGCTTTTTTCTTTCATTAGAGTTGGAGATGCAGCCTATAACCTCTGTCACCTTATCTCCATCTGTGGCTGTGACATAAACAGTTTGAGTAACCCAAATATAGTTGCCGTCCTTGTTTCGCACCTGATAGTCAAGGGCTGTTCTTTTGTTTGCGGATGAGATAAGGTAATTGGTATCGAGTATCATTCTGTCATAATCGCTCAAAAACTCGGTTGCAACCTTCTCTCTGTATGCTTTTGCTATGTCAAGGCAACTGCCTATTATCGGAACATCGAAGTAGTCGTACCATAATTTCTCATTTACAATTGTCATGTTTTTTACAAAGTCCATTTCATATACAATATCCGATGTTTCATCCAATGCAAACCGATACTTTGTTTCAAGCTTTTCAATGCGCCTTTCCGTTGCTTGGGAGCGTTCAATGTCAATTATAGCGCCGACCATTTTTGCTGTGTCTGTCTTGTCTTGTGCGGAAGTACAGCGCATGATGACCTCCGTGAGAATTCCCTCATATAATTTCATTTTAACCGGTGTTGAAAGACTAGAGTCGGGCACCTTTGTGCAGCTTATAGCTAAATCCTTAATCCTTGTAACCTCTTCTTCAGGAATGAGGTCTGCAAACTGCGTGTTTTCATCAATTATGAGACGGCGGCTTTTCTTGTCTCCGTAGCCGTTGGGTATGTAAAGCTTTAACTCTTGAGTATAGGGGTTGTACTCAAAGGACAAGTCCTTTGCGCTTTTAAGCATGTTTGTATACTTTGACTGCATTTCTAAAATCTCATCTTCGCGGGAATTTACCTGCTCAATAATATCATTTAGTCCCTTTTTGAAGAAATTTACTTTATCTCTAAAACTCATTTTCTTAGGGGAATTGCCCTTTTCAGCTTCGATTCGTTCTATCCCTGTAAAAACGTTGTTTATTGTATCAATATACTTTCTAGTTAATAGAAGCATTATGGCAGCAAGAATTGCACTGAAAACAACAGCTATTATCATTACTCCGTGAACATGAGTAACCGCTGAAGCATTCATGGTTTCCATGGGCACTATGGATATAGCCATAATCTCATTATCGTGCAGCATTGTGTATGCGCCGTAATAATTCTCGGAGTTAATCTTAAAGTTCACTTTTCCCTTGTTACGGCCCGAAGTAAATATCTTTTCCATTTTCTTCATAAACTCGGGGTATTCAGGTATCTCATAAAGCTCAATATATTCATTACTGTAGTTTTCGGAGAAAAATGCCCCCCTTGAGTCAACAAAGGCAAACTTTATATCCTTCAGTTGATTGTTTGCACTTGAATACTGGTAGAAAAGCTCCGAAAAAAACACATTACCAATGCTCTCTACTACATATCCTGTTGTTTCACCTTCTGAAATGATTGGGACAGTGAGGTAAATTCTTTTTCTCTTTGCGCTATCGGGCACAACACAAAATGTATATTGTGCGCCGTTTTTTATCGGAGTGAAAATGCTCTCCATATGTTGCGCTGTTACTAGGGCATCGGTTTTGCTGCCTGTTCCTTGAATAAACTCGCCTGAGCTATCTAAAATCATTGAATTATCTATAAAGTATAAAAGTTTTTTCTTATCCTCAAGAAGCTCTTTCGCCTCTGTTAGTCTTTCATCAGTAGCGCCCTTTGAAGCGGCAATTACGTTTTCGTCAACGCTTGTGAAAAATGCAGTATCGCTCACTTCGCTTATAAAGGATTCTAAATTACTGGACTGAAGTTCCATCGCAGTTTGTATTGCGTCCTCAGCTCGGCTGGTTGCCAAGTTCCAAAATAGCGGAGTGATAAGTGCACCCAAAACTATACCAGGGATAACTGAAATTAATATCACAAATATCATTAGCTGTACTTTAATAGTCTTGCTCACTGATTTTTCCCCCCCACTTCCTATTTGCCAACACATGAATTATATCATCAATATGTTAACTAATCAAGGTAAAAAGTTTCCAACTCACAAACAATACGTTAATTTTAAGGCAATTTTATATTAACTTAACTCCAAATTCTTATGCAACACTTAAACCATAAGTACACACTTTTATATGGTGAGATATGTTGACAGTCTGCCATGAAATTGGTATAATTTTAGACAAATAGCTTTCAAAGGTTACTTTTAGATTAAGAATGACAAATTATATGGAGCGTAAATAAATGAAATTGCTTTCAATAGTAGTCCCTGCATATAATGAGCAGGATAATATCCCAACTACCACCGCCCGTGTGGACGAGCTTATGAAGGAACAAGGCATTAATTATGAGCTTATTTATGTGGATGATGGCTCAAAAGACGGCACTTGGGAGTGCCTTAAGAACATTTCTTTAAAGTATGATACCGTAAACGCCCTACGCTTTAGCCGTAACTTTGGCAAGGAAGGGGCTATTTTTGCGGGGCTTAAAGCCGCAAAGGGCGATGCCTGCGTAATAATGGACTGTGACCTCCAGCATCCGCCGGAGCTTATGGTGCAAATGTACCGCATATGGGAGAAAAACGACATTGATGTAGTCGAGGCTCGCAAATCCTCAAGAGGCAAGGAAAGCATATTCTATAAAGTGTTTGCTAAGAGCTTTTATCGCCTGCTCCATTCCACCTCTGGTATTGATTTAAGCGGTGCATCGGACTTTAAGCTGCTTGACCGCAAGGTGGTGGACTGCCTTAACCAAATGCCCGAGCGCCTCACCTTTTTCCGTGCGCTATCAAGCTGGGTAGGGTTTAAGACAGAAGTAATATACTTTGAAGTGCAACCAAGACTCATAGGCACAAGCAAGTGGTCTTTTAGAAATCTTTTCAAGCTTGCAGTAAACAGCATTACTTCCTTTACCAATTTACCAACTCAAATAGTGACGATATGCGGAATGCTTTTCTTTATTTTTTCCATTGTTGTGGGGGCAAATACCCTTATCAACTACATAAGCGGCAATGCACAAGAGGGCTTCTCAACGGTTATTTTACTGCTGCTTATAATCGGCAGTATAATTATGCTAAGCCTCGGTATTATAGGTCATTACCTCTCTAAGATATATGAGGAGATAAAATTTCGCCCACGCTATCTTATAGCCGAGGAAATAAATATCACAGATATAAATACCCACAATCGAAAGGATGATGACGTTGAAGTTAAATAAATTTGACTTGTCCCGCATAACAACCTTTTTCAAGGAAAAGAAACTCTACTTTGTTGCATTTATTGTTCCTGCGCTGATTATGTATGGAGCTTATGTGCTTTTTAAAGTGTGGCCCTTTGGGGATGGATCCGCCCTTGTGCTTGACTTGAATGCTCAGTACATTCAGTACTACGAAGGGTTAAAGGACGCAATTTTCTCCGACGGGAGCATATTCTACTCATGGAGTCGTAACCTTTCGGGGGAGTTCATGGGTATTATAGGCTACTACCTTGCAAGCCCCTTTAGTATTATTCCAATGCTCTTCCCTCGGGAGCTTATGGTGGATTCCATAATGTTTATGCAGCTTTGCAAGGTTGGCGCTTGCGGTGTAACATTTCTTGTGTATCTAAATAAAAAGAAAGATATAGGCTTTTCAGCTGTCATCTTCTCTGTCATGTATGCACTTATGTCCTATTCTGTTGTTGAAGCAATGAACCCCATGTGGATAGATGGGCTTGTATTCTTGCCTTTAATCATCCTCGGAATTGAGCGGCTTGTGGATAAAAATAAGCTGATTGGCTTAATAATTCCTTTGGCAATGATGTTTTTCGCTAACTTTTATATCGGCTATATGATCGGAATCTTTAGTATTATTTATTTTTTCTGTTACTGTTATGTTGCGGACTCGTACAAAGATATGTCAAACTTCCTTACGAAGCTTATTCGCTTTTGCATAAGCGGCATTACTTCCCTTGCGATAGCTGCACCTATGCTTTTGCCTGTTTACTTTTCTCTAAAGCAAGGCAAAATGGATTTCAGTAACCCAAGCTATGCAATTACTGAAAAGTTCAACCTTTTTGAGTTCTTTGCAAAGCTTTTACCCGAAAGCTACGACTCGGTGAACGTCAAGGGGCTACCCTTTGTTTACTGCGGTGTATTGGCACTTCTGCTACTGCCTATGTACTTCCTCAACAAGAGGATTTCAAAGCGTTCAAAGCTCGGAAATGGCGTAATGCTTATTGTTGTGTTCCTTTGCATGTATGTGAGCATCTTCGACCTTGCATTGCATGGCTTCCAGTGGCCTAACTGGCTAAACTACCGCTATTCCTTTGTGTTCTCCTTCTTTATGCTCGCCCTTAGCTACCGTGCATTTAAAAACACAGAGGGCTTTGAGCTAAAACAGCTTTATGTCACAGCGGCAATAATCGGAGTAGTCGTACTGTTTATTCAAAATCAAAATTACAGCTTCATTGT
>CAZLMF010000019.1:0-7711 GCA_964560565.1 uncultured Oscillospiraceae bacterium | reverse complement strand
AGCGACTCCTTGCTTGGAATAAAGTATATATTGTCAAACACACGAGCTCCTGCGTTTTTATCCGAATCCCTTACTATGAATAATGTTTCCGTCTATGAAAACCCTTATGCACTTGATATTGCATTTATCGCTGATAAGGCAATTTTGGATGTGGAGCTTGATGAGAAAAATCCTTTTGAGGCACAAAACAAGCTGCTTAACGGCTTGCTTGGTACGCAAAATGTTCGCTTCTTTGAAAAGGTTGAGATTTCCTCAACACAGTATGTCAATGTCAATGAGATTGATGCTATCGACCAAATGCGCTATGTGCCCATTGTGTCGGGGGAGAATGCTCATATTGAGTATAGCTTTGTAGTTCCCGATGATAAGCCTTTATACCTCTTCATGCCCACAAAGTATGAGCGTAAGGTTAGCCTTTGGATTGACAGCGAATGGCTGGGTCAGTACTACGAGGGCGATGACTATGTGGTAAAGTATATAGGCTCTAAAGCACCAAATGAAGCCCATGTCCTTAAGGTTTCGCTTAGCTCCGATGAGCTTTTCATGCAGGATAGACTTATTTACAGCTTTGATATGGACGCCTTTGAAGCTGCGATAAATCAAATTCGCAGTGTGGATTCTCAGCTTGAGAAAAAGAGCGCAACAAAGCTTG
This sequence comes from uncultured Oscillospiraceae bacterium, assembly GCA_964560565.1. GTDB lineage: Bacteria > Bacillota > Clostridia > Oscillospirales > Ruminococcaceae > CAZLMF01. Next base: position 7,059 of record CAZLMF010000019.1, on the reverse strand, counting down.
TTGTCACCTCCTCAAGCACCAAAGACAGCGTGCTATTTACCTCAATCCCTTATGAGAAGGGCTGGTCGGTAAAAATAGATGGCAAATCCGCAGATGTGCTTGCGGTGGCGGATTCGTTACTTGCAGTTGAAGTTCCGGCAGGCACTCATACCATAGTGCTCCGCTTCTTCCCTCAAGGGCTTGCGATTGGGCTTATCTTATGGGTGGTTGGAGTTGCGTTTGTGGTCTTCATCTATATTTCACAGCGTAAAAAAAAGCTGGAATCAAATAAGAGCGTTTAGTTAGTTTCCACTAGCCAAAGCAAGAAAAAAGCGGCATGGTCAATTTTGACCATGCCGCTTTTATACTTTTAGTAATAACTATTCTAAAATATACACATTTACTACTTTAATGCCCCATCTACATGAGTCATCATAGTGGTTTGCCCTGTCACCCATATAAAGGTCAACCAATATCCGCCCGTCCATTAGTGCAACGCCTGTATCCGCTGCAATTGCGTAGCCGTATACATGTTTACCGTTTGTAGAAACTATATATAGCTCCGTTCCGTAAGGAATAATGTTTGGGTTTACCGCAACTGTTCCAATGGTTGCAAGCCTGCCGCTTGCAGTTTTTGCGCCCTTGCTTGCGGTGTATGCGGCGGATTTGCCTGTGATTACCTTAGTGTAGTTTAGGGGGATGCCGTTTTCATCAAGCACCACATGATCGGGCATTTCAACGGATATAATCGGGTTAAGCGCTGTGCCAATGTCGATTACTTCATCAACAGGCTTAACGGTAACTTCAGTTGAGATTACTTCCTCAGTAGTAACAACTCCGTCAATAATGGTCTGACGGGTTAAAACCTTCTTTTCGCCGTCCTTGCCTTGGGTGTTTATCCTTTGCTCGCCCTTTGCCATTGTGCCTAAATACTTCTTAATAGTTTCATAGGGGATTGCCTCGGTGGTAAGTTCATTATTGTATACAACGCGGTTAATTGTGATTTCCATATCTGGCTGTACTTCAGATTTAAGCTCGGCGCTTACTATATCATCAGCGGAGAGGAATACTCCTGCTGCGGCAATAGCCTGCTCTGCTGTACCTGAAATCATGGGGACTACCTTCGTGGTGTCATCAACATTGATGTTCACATCAAAGGCTCTTTGAATTGCAACTACTGTTTCCTCATCGACTAGGCTTTCAAGCGGAATGTTAATCTCATCAAATTCCCCAAGGCCCAGTCCGCATTTTTCGAGGGTGTCTTGCACTGTTCCCTCAGTCATTGGCACTATCTGCTTTTTGCTTTCATCAAAGACAATGACATCAAATGCCCTCTTAATGGTAATGTTTGCAGTGGAGAAAAGGAAATCCGAGGCTTCAACCTCATCATTTTCCTCAAGGACATATCCATTCTCCTCAAGAATTTCATGCGGGTCATCAAGCATAGTAAAGTAATATCCTACTTTTTCCCCGTCATAAACATATACCGCATGCGTAAATACAACTATTCCCGTTAGAAAGATTAGCATTGCTACTGATAGAACTCCTGTTAGCAATAAGCTTGTTTTATACTTCCTAAGAATCAGCTTGATACGCTGCGTGTTAATTGTTGGTATCATAACAGCTCCTTTGTAAATAAAAATGGTCTTTATACTGCGGTCTTTACGGCTTTGTAACCCTTCCGTTTCCACGTTGTAACCAATTTGTAGCTATTATATTCTACATATATGCAAATGTCAACCTTGTTTTGAGGGCTTGTTTTTGTACACATTTCACAAAGGGGTGTCTTTTCAAATATACAAAACATAATATTTCAAGTCGAAATACGAGGTTTATACTCGCAGTATAGTTCTGTTGCGTTGCTTTTTTTGTACTTATTGCCAAAAGTGATTTCCGCTCGCTACCCACAGAATGTAACCGAATATTCATATTTAAAGCCACTATTAGACTTAATTAAGGCTGTTTTCACCTTGACTTGGAAACTTTCATTTGCTATAATTACTGGAGCATCGTTGCGTGCGCAACAATTGCGTATGCAACAAATTCCATAAAGAAAGGATGTCGTAATATGGAGCCTCTTATGAAGTATATTAGCCGTATTTCTCGCTTAGCGGAGCTGTACCGCAATGACCGCATGAAGGAGTTCGGTCTTACAGGCGCACAACATATATACATACTTAATATTTGCCGAAACCCCGGAGTTTCACAGGAACAGCTTGCAGGGCAAATTTACGTTAATAAAAGTAGTGTTGCAAGGCAACTTGCGGCTTTAGAAAAAAGCGGCTTTATCACTCGTATAGCCGATGAGTGCGACAAGCGACAGCTAAGGGTATTCCCTACACAGCGTGCTTTAGACACCCTGCCTAAGGTGCGAGAAATACTTAGGGAGCTCAATGTCGCACTGCTCGATGGCTTTACGCAGGAGGAGCAAGATGCTCTAACCTCAATGCTTTGCATAGTGCTGGATAAGTCCATTGCCCTTGCCGCCACAACACCGATTAACAGGAAGGACTTGCTACCATAATGACCAAAATCACCTCTTACCTAAAGCCCCACTATGGCATGATGGCGCTGGGGCTTACTATAAAATTTATTGGCACAATAATGGACTTGCTTATCCCTTGGTTTTTGTCGCATATTATAGATGATGTTGTCCCCCTTGGGGATATGGGGCAAATATTCCTGTGGGGCGGGGCAATGCTTGTTTGCTCGGGGCTTGCACTGGTGACAAATATTAACGCAAACCGCATGGCATCTAGGGTTGCACGCTCTACAACACGCAGTATAAGGCATGATTTGTTTAAGAAAATCTCCTACCTCTCCTGCGCTCAAGTGGATAACTTTTCCGTTTCCTCCCTTGAGTCAAGGCTTACCTCGGACACCTACAATGTCCACCATGTTGTGGGGATGACGCAAAGGATAGGAGTGCGTGCGCCGATTTTACTTATCGGCGGAATTCTAATCACCCTTACACTTGACCCTGTTCTTACCCTTGTTTTGCTGGCGATTTTGCCCTTTATTACTATTGTAGTTTATTTGGTTTCCAAAAAGGGAATTCCGCTTTATCAGGGGTTACAAAAAACAGTAGATAAGCTCATTTCAGTTGTCAGAGAAAATATTACTGGTATTCGTATTATAAAGGCTATGTCAAAGACACCATATGAGAAGAAAAGGTTTGAGGGCATAAATAACGAGGTGGTTAAAACCGATAAAAAGGCGTCAATGACAATGGCAATCACAAACCCGATGATGAATCTTCTCCTTAATACGGGGCTTACACTTGTGGTACTCGTGGGTGCATTTAGAGTAAATAGTGGACTTACACAGCCCGGTAAAATCATTGCCTTTATGACCTACTTCACGATTATACTTAACGCTATGCTTTCAATTACTCGAGTTTTTGTGGTCTTTTCAAAGGGTAGTGCGTCCTATAAGAGAATTGCGGAGGTGCTTAATGCGCCTAATGATTTAGAGGTAATCCCTGAGGATTATGTGGAAAGCCCCTATCATCTCACTTTTGAGAATGTGTCTTTTTCCTACCATAAAAATCAAGACAACCTCACGAATGTAAGCTTTTCGCTCAGACAAGGGCAATCCCTTGGCATAATAGGTGCAACAGGCAGTGGCAAGTCGAGCATTGTCAAGCTTGCTATGCGCTTTTATGACTCCGATAGCGGTATAATCCGCATAGGCGGCCACAATATCCGCAGTATTCCCTTGGATGAGCTTCATAGAAAGTTTGGGATAGTGTTTCAAGATGATGTCATCTTTGCGGATACAATAGCGGAAAATATCAGACTTGGCAGGGATATTGCCGATGAGGACGTTTTCAGCTCCTCTAAAAATGCGCAAGCAGGCGAGTTTATAGACTCACTAACAGATAACTACGAGCATGAGCTAAGTATTCGAGGCTCTAACCTAAGCGGTGGGCAAAGACAGCGTGTGCTTATATCGCGCGCCCTTGCAGGAGACCCAGAGATACTTATCCTTGACGACTCCTCAAGCGCCCTTGACTACAAAACCGATGCACAGCTTAGAAAAGCTATCAGCAGCAACTATAATGACACAACTACAATAATAGTTGCACAGCGTATAAGCTCCATTGCTCATTGCAATAGAATTTTAATGCTTGACGAAGGAAAAACCATAGGCTACGGCACTCATGAGGAGCTGCTGAGAGATTGCCCCGAATACTGTGAAATCAATGATATACAGATGGGAGGGGCAAAATGAAGGCAAAATCAAATGCAAACGAACAAGTAAAACCAAAGTTCAGCCAAAAGACCCTTTCAAGGATTTGGAAATACCTTTATAAGTATAAGTGGCTGTTGCTGCTTGCTTTAGTGCTGACCCTTTTAAGCAACTTATTTGCACTGCTAGGCCCGATGCTATCCGGACGAGCTATTGACGCTATCGACCCTGGCAAGGGCGCAGTTTTATTCGAGCGTGTTTTCTACTACTGCGGGCTTATGCTGATATTTTATATAGCGTCTTCGGTTATGTCCTATCTGCTGTCTGTGCTGATGATAAACCTAAGTCAGAAAATCGGATTCAACCTGCGAAAAGATGTCTTTGAAAAGCTTGCCGATATGCCTGTAAGCTACTTTGACACCCATCCCCACGGCGATATTATCAGCCGTATTACCTACGATATAGACACCATAAGCGCATCGCTTTCAAATGACCTGCTGCAAATCTGCACAAGCGCTATTACCGTTACAGGCTCCCTTGCGATGATGATTTATATCTCCCCTATTCTGGTGCTTGTGTTTGTGGTGACTATTCCTATTTCCATTGCTTTCACTCGCTATAGCGCAGGCAGAATTCGTCCCCTGTTTCGCAAGCGTTCCGCAAAGCTCGGTGAACTCAACGGCTATGCGGAGGAGATTATAACAGGTCAGAAAACCGTCAAGGCATACCGCAGTGAGGAAATCATGATTGAGCGCTTTGATGAGCGAAACGAGGAGGCTGTCAATGCCTTCTACAATGCCGATTATTACGGCAGTATGGTTGGGCCGTCAGTGGGATTTATCAACAACCTTTCCCTTTCGCTGATAAGCATTTTCGGGGCAGCACTATATATGTTCGGTTATCTGAGCATAGGTAACGTTTCATCCTTTGTGTTGTACTCCAGAAAGTTTTCAGGCCCTATAAACGAGCTTGCAAACATTATAAGCGAGCTGCAATCAGCAATGTCAGCGGCGGAAAGGGTGTTCCGCCTAATAGATGAGCCGTCAGAATCCGCCGATGCGCCCAATGCAACGGTGCTTGAAAATATTCAAGGCGACGTTAAGCTTGAAAATGTTGAGTTTGGCTATGTAAAGGGCATTACAATCATTAAGAATTTGAGCCTTCATGCCCAGCCTGGCAAGCTTGTTGCCATTGCAGGCCCTACAGGCGCAGGGAAAACTACGCTTATTAACCTGCTCATGCGCTTCTACGACCCCAATAGCGGCAGAATTGCCCTAGATGACAACGACATTAAGCTATGTACACGCAAAAGTCTGCGGCTATCCTATGCAATGGTATTGCAGGAAACATGGCTTTTTAGCGGAACTGTATATGATAATATCGCCTACGGAAAAGCAGACGCAACCATGGAGGATGTCATTGAAGTCGCAAAGGCTGCAAAACTGCATAACTATATAATGCAGCTACCAAATGGCTATGATACAGTGCTTAGCGAAAACGGTGTAAATATCTCACAAGGACAAAGGCAGCTCATGACCATTGCAAGGGCAATGCTCCTTGACGCTAATATGCTTATTCTTGATGAGGCAACCTCCAATGTTGACACCGCAACGGAGCTTCAAATTCAGCATGCCATGCGAAACCTAATGAAAGATAAAACCTGCTTTGTCATCGCCCACCGCTTGTCTACAATTCAAAATGCGGATACAATCCTTGTGGTTAAGGACGGTGAAATTGTTGAACAAGGCGTACATAAGGACCTGTTAAATAATGGCGGTTTTTACTCACAGCTTTACTACTCACAATTTGAAGGCTCAGTAAATCAATAAAATAGAAAAAACTCCCTGCACTAGCAGGGAGTTTTTTTGTTCTAGGTGGACACATTGTCCCTTGTGGGAGGAATTACATCTTCGTATGATTTTATGCCGATTGGCACTCCTTGTGATGCCGCTATTGGCGGGCCATAGAAGTTCGTTTGTGCAAGCATACCGGGATAAGAATAGTCCATATTAAGCATGGAGTTTGTGCAGCTGCCATGCAAACCCTTACACTGGGGATAATTATGACACCTTGCTTCAATATGCCCGTCCTCGTCAACATCTTCTTCAACGGTAATTCTTTGAGAAATATCGGGGCAATATCTTTCATATATATATTTATACTTATTATTTTCCATAGTTACCTCTCCTCGTTGCAATCAATATTATACTTAACAGTAGTATTGCCCAAAATTATGATTTAATCAGTAAGTAAATGAATATAATATTGTATAGAAGTGTAATATTTGTCCATAATTTTAATATAAATTATGTTAGTAGGGTGATATGATGGAGGGTATTCTTGGACTGGGCACAGTTTTAAGTGCAATTGCCGGGAAGGATCGCGCGGCTGAAAAGACCGCAAAACTAGAGAGTGAAAAGCTGACAAAGGAAATACATGAAACCTGCCTAAGGCTCGAGCAAATTCGAGCAGAATTTGAGCTGGTGAGCGATCCTGACTTGGTTGAAGCCATCATATACGATGAGCTTGCGACAAAGGCAAGGTATCGCCATTTGCTGCAAAAAGCAAAGGAGGGTAACGTAACCTGTCAGCCTTTCTAACGGAGGGTTTATGGGGACTGCGTTTATTATAATTTGCGTTTTGCTCGGACTAATAATGCTTGCGTATTATGGGCGCTCTAAACGGCCTGTGAGAAGTGCGTTATTTGGCATGCTAAGCGGTGCAGCGACACTTTTTTTAGTGGGATTTGTGGGCAGCTGGTTTGGACTTGTGCTGCCTGTGAATGTTTTTACCACCTTTGTGGCGCTTATCCTTGGTGTACCTGGGGTTGCAATGCTTGTGGCAAGTATTTTATTGTAGAAAAGTTTAGGCAAAAGAAAAAGCCGCAGG
>CAZLMF010000018.1:0-23437 GCA_964560565.1 uncultured Oscillospiraceae bacterium | reverse complement strand
TGGACTAAAGACCGTTGAGGTATTCGTTAAGGGACCTGGTTCAGGACGTGAAGCAGCTATTAGAGCACTTCAGTCAGCAGGACTTGAGGTTCGTCTAATCAAGGACGTTACCCCAATCCCACACAACGGATGTCGTCCACCGAAAAGAAGAAGAGTATAATTAGTGAGGTGAAAATATTAAATGGCTAAGAATAGAGAACCAATTCTCAAGAGATGCAAGAAGCTTGGACTAAGCCCTATGGTTATGGGTATTTCCAAGGAGACAAAGAGAAATGCTCAGGAAAACAGACGCAAGAAGGTTTCTGAGTATGGCTTGCAGCTAAAGGAGAAGCAGAAGGTTAAGTTCATATACGGTATGCTTGAGAAGCAGTTCCATCACTTTTTTGAGTTGGCTGCAAAGACCGAGGGTGTTGCCGGTGAAAACCTTTTGAGAATGCTTGAATCAAGAATTGATAATATAGTTTTCAGGATTGGTCTTGCTACCACACGCCGTGAAGCTAGACAGCTAGTATCACATGGACATTTCAACGTTAATGGAAGCAAAGTTGACATTCCTTCCTACAGAGTTAAGGCTGGGGACGTAGTTTCACTTCGCGACAAGAGCAAGAATAGTCCTAAGTTCAAGGCAATGATGGAAGAAACTCACGGTAGAATTGTACCTGAGTGGCTTGATATGAACAAAGCTGACGCTGTATGCACAGTAACACGTTTGGCTAACCGCTCTGATATCGATTATGAAGTTGAAGAGCATCTAATCGTTGAGCTTTACTCTAAGTAATGACGGTGCTAAGACACTATCGAGAGTTCTTGGGATGCGGCTGCTCCCTTGGGCTTTTGCATGATAGCGAAACAGGAGGGTTTTGAATGCTTGAAAAAATTGAAAAGCCGGAAATAGAAACAGTTAAGCTCAAGCCGGATGGCACATACGGTATGTTTACCCTTGAGCCTCTTGAGCGTGGCTATGGAACCACGTTGGGCAATAGCCTAAGACGTGTATTGCTCTCCTCGCTTCCCGGTGTTGCCGTTACTTCAGTAAAGATAGACGGTATTCAGCATGAGTTTTCTACAATCCCCGGGGTTAAAGAGGATGTCACTGAAATTGTACTAAACATAAAGGGACTTACCGCAAAAATGTACGGTGAGGGACCTAAGGCTGTCTACATTGAAGCTGATGGTGAATGTGAGATTACAGCAGGTGATATTAAGACTGATTCTGAGGTGGAGATACTCGATCCAGGTATGCATATTGCTACATTGGGCGTAGGTGCTAAACTTTACATGGAGATCACTCTTGATAGAGGCAGAGGCTATGTTCCTGCGGAGAGAAATAAACAGTTACTTCAATCGGTAATAGGTGTTATCCCTATTGACAGCATCTATACACCGGTATTAAAGGTAAACTACACCGTTGAAAATACGCGTGTAGGACAGATTACAGACTATGATAAGCTAACACTTGAAGTTTGGACCGATGGTACCATTTCTGCTAAGGAAGCTATATCACTAGGAGCCAAAGTCCTCAACGAGCATCTGAATTTGTTTATTGACCTATCAGATGAAGCGGCTAATACTGAGATGATGGTTGAAAAGGACGACAAGGGTAAAGAAAAAATCCTTGAGATGACCATTGAGGAACTTGACTTGTCAGTGCGCTCGTTTAACTGCTTAAAGCGTGCAGGCATCAATACTGTCGAAGACTTGGTAAGCAAGTCACAAGAAGAAATGATGAAGGTTAGAAACCTTGGTAAGAAATCCTTTGAGGAAGTTATAAGCAAGCTCGATGGGCTTGGACTTGAGCTAAGCTCAGAGGAAGAGAACTAATATTTTGTGCTGATGTATTTTGCATTTAGCGCTGATTTTCACAAAGTAAGTTGGGAGTGATATAAATGCCAGGCACCAAAAAGCTGGGAAGAACCTCTGACCACAGACGCGCGATGCTACGCGCAATGGTGACCTACCTGCTTGAGAACGGCAAGATTGAAACCACCGTTACAAGAGCAAAGGAAGTTCGCTCAATGGCGGAGAAGATGATTACCCTTGGTAAGGACCCTTCTCTCCACTCCAAGCGTCAGGTTTTAGCTTATGTTACTAAAGAGGCAGTAGTTAAGAAGCTGTTTGACGAAATTGCACCTAAATATGTGCAGACAAACGGTGGCTACACTCGTGTAATAAAAATTGGTCCACGACGTGGCGACGCAGCCGAGATGGCAATCATCGAATTAGTTTAGCATTATGTTAAACCAAAGCCGCTTAGTTCATCTAAGCGGCTTTTTCACAGGAAAAAGTAATTGCCGAGTTGCGTGTTCGCACTAAGGCATAGTGTGGGAAGGATGGTTTATAATAATGGAGAAAAAGCTTGTAAAACTATATACCGACGGCGCATGTTCGGGCAATCCAGGCCCTGGAGGCTGGGGGGCAATCCTGCAAAGCGGCACTGTTGAAAAGGAGCTGTCGGGCGGGAATGCGCAAACCACGAACAATCGAATGGAGCTTACAGGGGTTATTGAAGGCTTGTCAAAGCTGAAATATCCTTGCAAAGTTGAGATTTATACCGATAGCAAGTATGTTGCTGATGCGGCTTCTAAGGGTTGGGCGGTAAAGTGGCGCTCAAAAGGCTGGAAGCGTGCAGGCAATGAGCCTGCGCTAAATCCCGATTTGTGGGGGCAACTGCTGGAGCTTTTAGAGGCGCATGAATGCAAGTTTATTTGGGTAAAAGGACATGCCGGACACCCTGAAAACGAGCGTTGCGATGCCCTTGCTGTAGAGCAGCGTGACTACTATTCAGCAGGTGGGAAATAATTTTTTCGCTAATATTAAATTAGCTATTGCAATCTATACTAAATCGGTATATAATAAAAGAGACGAAAGTAATTGATTAACGAGGTGAAAATTATGGAGCGTTTTGTTTATGTTGACAACGCTGCAACTACACGAATATCCGATTCTGTCCTTGAGGCAATGATGCCTTACTTAAAGGATAATTACGGCAATGCATCCTCGATATATGCTTTAGGCAGGCAAAGCAGCAGAGCCATTGAAAATGCAAGGGAGCAAGTGGCGGCTGCAATTGGAGCTAAAGCTCAAGAGATATACTTTACCGCAGGGGGAAGCGAGAGCGATAACTGGGCTATTAAGGGCACAGTTGAAATGCTTGCAAAGAAGGGCAAGAAGCATGTAATTTCAACGGTTTTTGAGCATCATGCGGTGCTGCATACTCTTGAAAAACTTGGTTGTGATGTGACTTATGTGCCTGTTGATGAGCACGGAATTGTAAACCCTGCCGATATTTCTGCCGCTATTCGTGAGGATACAGCTCTTGTGACAGTTATGTACGCTAATAATGAGATTGGCACTATTCAGCCTATTGCTGAAATTGGCGCAATTTGCAAGCAAGCAGGGGTGCTTTTTCATACCGATGCTGTACAAGCCATTGGCAATGTTGAAATTGACGTAGTACAGCAGAACATTGATTTGCTAAGCCTTTCTGCTCATAAGATACATGGCCCTAAAGGCGTTGGCGCATTATATATCCGTAAGGGAATTCGCTTGCCAAGCTTTATAGATGGTGGAGCACAGGAGCGCGGAAAGCGTGCAGGAACAGAGAATACAGCCGGAATTATCGGCTTAAGTGTTGCAATTACTGAGGCTTGTGCAGATATTGCCACTCGCGTAGAAAAGGTAAGCAAAATGCGTGACAGGCTGATTAAGGAAGCACTTAAAATTCCACGCACTAGGCTCAATGGTGACCCTATTAAGCGCTTATGCGGTAATGTGAACATATCTATTGTAGGCGTTGAGGGCGAGGCGCTGCTGCTTATGCTCGACAACAAGGGCATTGCAGCTTCATCAGGATCTGCCTGCACATCAGGTTCACTTGACCCATCCCATGTACTTTTGTCAATTGGGCTTGTCCACGAAGTTGCACATGGCTCACTAAGGATTAGTTTAGGTGACGAGAATACCAATGAGGATATAGATTATATTTTAGAGCAATTACCGCCCATAGTGGAGCGTTTAAGAGCAATGTCGCCCCTATGGGATAAGATACAAAAGGGAGAACAGCTAGGGGATTGCTTGGACGAGAATAGGAGGGAAAAAGATGCTATATAGCGATAAGGTAATGGACCATTTTTCAAACCCACGCAATGTAGGCGAGCTTGAGAACGCTGACGGAGTCGGTGAGGTTGGCAATGCTAAATGCGGTGACATAATGAGGATGTACCTAAAGATTGATAACGGTGTGATAACTGATATTAAGTTTAAGACCTTTGGATGTGGGGCTGCAATTGCGACCTCGTCAATGGCAACTGAAATGATTAAGGGTAAGTCAATTGAGGACGCTCTTAAGATTACAAACAAGTCGGTTATGGAGGCACTGGAGGGGCTACCGCCTGCAAAGGTGCACTGCTCAGTCCTTGCTGAGGAAGCAATGAAGTCTGCTATTTCGGATTACTACACAAGGCAGGGCGTTGACCCTACTCCCTTTGTAGGGAATATAGGCGAGTGTGACGCTTGCCATACCCACTAAGTATCAAGTAAAACATAAGAGGCGAATGAGTAATCATTCGCCTCTTTGTATTTTATTTGTAGTTAGGTATTATGCCTGTGTATCGATTGGATTTTCAGGTGTAGTGCTTGCTTGTGAATTTGGCTCGGAACCTGTATCTGTATCTGCGATGGCATCTGCTTTAAGCTCATCGTCGTTAATTAGCTCAAGCTCACCACGCATTAGTCTTACAAAGTCATTGCCGTTGATTTTTTCGTGCTTTAGCAGGTACTTTGCAACAAGGTCAAGTTTATCCTTATGCTGCTCAAGAATGTCCTTTGCCTTTTCGTAAGCAGTTTCAACCATTTCGCGAATTTCCCCGTCAATTTCAGCGGCAACATTCTCAGAGTAGTTGCGCCCTTGTGCATAATCTCTGCCGAGAAAAACCTCAGCATTTTCATGCCCATAAACAATGGGGCCGAGCTTTTCGCTAAAGCCATAGCGTGTTATCATGCTGCGTGCAGTTGTAGTGGCACGCTCTATATCGTTTGATGCACCCGTTGAGATATCATCAAAGACAATTTTTTCAGCAACACGACCGCCGAGCAGCACTATAATTTCCTCAAACATTTCGGTCTTGGTCTTGTAGCTTGGGTCATGCTCAGGCAAGCTCATCGTATAGCCGCCTGCCATGCCTCTGGGGATAATTGAAATCTGATGAACAGGGTCCTGTGTTTTAGAGAAGTAGGTGCAAATCGCATGACCACCCTCGTGGAAGGCAGTAAGGCGCTTTTCCTTGTCGGTAACGACCTTTGAAGCCTTTTCAGGCCCAGCAACAACCTTAATTGTAGCCTCTTCAATGTCTTCTTTAGTGATAGCTTTGCGGTTATGACGTGCGGCAAGGAGTGCCGCTTCATTTGCAAGGTTTTCAAGGTCTGCACCTGTGAAACCTGCTGTGGTACGAGCGATAACGCTTAGCTCAACATCGGGTGCAAGGGGTTTTGTACGGGTGTGGATGCGAAGTATTTCTTCGCGGCCCTTTATATCGGGGTAGCTCACAACAATCTGGCGATCAAAGCGACCTGGGCGCAATAGCGCAGGATCAAGGATATCACGACGGTTGGTAGCAGCGATGATAATTACGTTTTCATTGGCACTAAAGCCGTCCATTTCAACAAGCAATTGGTTAAGTGTTTGCTCACGCTCATCGTGCCCGCCGCCAAGTCCAGCTCCGCGGTGACGCCCTACAGCGTCAATCTCGTCTATAAATATAATGGAGGGGCTGTTTTTCTTTGCTTGTTCAAACAGGTCACGTACACGGGAAGCTCCGACACCCACGAACATTTCAACGAAGTCAGATCCGCTGATTGCAAAGAAGGGAACTCCTGCTTCGCCTGCAACTGCACGAGCAAGAAGGGTTTTACCTGTACCGGGAGGGCCTAGGAGAAGCACACCCTTAGGAATGCGTGCGCCAAGATCGTGATACTTTTTGGAATCTCGCAGAAAATCAACGATTTCTTTAAGTTCCTCTTTCTCCTCATCTGCGCCTGCGACATCGTCAAAGGTGGTTTTCTTGCCAGTGTAGGCTTGATTCTTGACGCTTGCCTTGCTAAACTGTGACATTTTGCCGCCACCGTTTGCCTGCTTCATCATAAAGACCCAGAAAGCAATCATAACACCGACAAAAAGTAGTGTAGGGATTAAGCTTGTGAGCCAAGAGTTGTCCTTAACAGCTTCATAATCGTATTCTAACTCTGCCTTAGGATGCTCTGCATTATAATCAACTCGATAGGTTGCAATATCATTGATGAATAATGACACATTGGGCACTTGATATTCTATTGATTTTTCTTCGCCCTCAACAGTCATAACAAGCACGCCTGTGCCAAGGTCAAAATGGTATTTTGTAACCTTAAAGTCATCAAAATATCCGATAACATCCGAGTATTTGTAGGTGTGAACAGGTGTTGTGGATAGCTTCATTATTCCCACTAAGCTAAGCACCAGCGCAACTGCAATTGCTAAGTATAAAAGTATGCCTTTATTTTTCTTTGGTGACAAAATCAACTCCCCTTTCTATAGCCAACGCTGAGTATATTTTATTATTTGTTATACTAATTGTAAACACTAGGACTTAGCTCACCGACAAACGGCAGATTGCGATACTTCTCGTTATAGTCAAGCCCAAAGCCGACAACAAAGGCATCCGGAATGACAAAGCCCATGTAGTCGGGCTTAATATTTGCTTGTCTGCGGTCGGGTTTGTCAAGTAGTGTGCAAATCTTTATTGAGTTTGGATTTCGAGCGGCAAGGATTTCAGTAATATAACTAAGGGTTAAGCCGCTGTCAAGTATATCCTCAACTATAAGGACATCTAACCCCTCAAGCTTAATATCAAGATCCTTGACAATTTTTACAACGCCTGAGGTTTTCGCTCCGCTGCCGTAGCTTGATACACACATAAAATCAATCTCGCAGGGAACAGTGATAGCGCGCATTAGGTCTGCCATAAAAACAACAGAGCCTTTCAGTACGCTCACCAGCAAAAGACGTTTGTCCTTGTAATCCTCGCTGATTTTGCTACCAAGCTCGCTAATCTTTTCGCTGATTTGCTCTTGCGATATGAGCACTTGTTTAATGTCGTTAAGCATTATTATCTCCACTCAAGTATTTTTTCCAAATTAAAAGTTGTTTTGTAGTATTATCAAGCTTCACTCGCTCGGCAATTCCAAAGCCCTCAACATAGACAGGGCCATCATCGTCGGCAATGATAAGCTGTTGCGCTCGTTTATCAACCGGCAAGCGTGAGGCAAGCAGCTTCTTTACCGTACTTGTAAAGCCTCTCCCGTTTAGCTTAATCTTATCTCCGCCATACCTGCTGCGTAAAACTACAGTACCTATTATTTTATCATAATCAAGAAGTTGATACAATGAGTTTTCTGAAAAATTTATAAACTCTTTATATTCTTCAGGTTTAATAAGCTTAAAAACATAGCTATCACCATTTGGGAGTGTGCATTCCCCTAGGCTTAGCGGAACTTCCCACAGTTTATCATGCCCATCATCGGAAGAAATAAATTTGAGCTCACCATTTTGTGCAACAATATGGGAATTGCCATCAACATTTATTTTTCCGCTGTTTTGCATAATTATAGCATCAGTTTCGATAATTTTAAAGGTTGAAAGTGAAATATTATTTTTTTCAAGAAATTTTGATATGCAGCGATGACGAATAGCAGTGGGCATTGCAGCAAGTTTTGATATTTGCGTTGAAAGCTGAGCGTTTGCAACTTCGTCAAGGTAATTGCTGTCCTGTTCAAGGGAGTTTGTCATGCGTAAAACCGCATTCTCAAAGCTTGGATTTATGCCCTTGAAGACGGGGATAACCTCATGGCGCAGTTTATTGCGCGTATAATCACTTGTAAGGTTGCTGCTGTCGGTAACATATTCGAGGGAGTTTGCATTACAGTAGTCCTCGACTTCACTGCGAGTACATTCAATCAGAGGGCGGATAATGTTGCCACGAACAGGCGGAATACCGCATAGCCCTTTTATGGCAGTGCCCCTGGTGAGATTTAGCAAAACTGTTTCCGCTGAATCTGAAAGGGTGTGCGCAGTTGCGATTTTACCGCCGCTTGAAGCTTTTTCAAAGCATTCATACCTAGCGTTTCTTGCAGCCTCCTCGGTGGACTTACCCTGTTTTTGCGCAAGGGAGTTCACATCGACCGAAAAGCATTTTAGAGGCACATTAAGCTTTGCGCAAAGGCAACGGACAAATTTCTCGTCGCAATCGCTTTCTATGCCACGCAACATATGGTTGACATGGCAAGCGGAAATACTGATTTCAAGCTCCGTTGCAAGGCTTAGCATTACATTTAGCAAGGCAACGCTATCCGCTCCGCCTGACAAGCCTATAAGCAGATTATCGCCCTTACTTAGCATATTATACCTTGTAGTTATGGCTTTAACAGCATCAATCATTCTCTGTGCCTCTCAAGATTGCTAAAGCGAGTAAACTGACCGTCCCAAGCAAGCTCAAACTTGCCAGTTTCACCGTGACGGTTTTTGCCTATAATGCACTCTACAATGTTGATAGCCTCGGTATCGGGGTTATATTTGCTGTCATCATAGAGAAATATTACTATATCTGCGTCTTGCTCGATTGAGCCTGATTCACGCAGGTCGGAAAGCATAGGGCGATGCTCTGTTCGGCTTTCACTTGCACGAGAAAGCTGTGAAAGCAGGATTACAGGGACGTTTAGTTCCTTTGCCATAATTTTAAGGGAACGTGTCATCTCTGAAACCTCATTTACACGGCTATCGGTCTTCTTGCCTGAGGATAAAAGCTGCAGGTAATCAATTACCACCAAGCCTAAATTCTTAACTCGGCGCAGCTTGCCCTTAATTTGCTGCACTGTAATGCCTGCTGTATCGTCAATATGAATGGGCATATCGTAAATTAAATTGGCAGCGGAGGCAAGTCGATTCCACTCATCGCCGGTGATATTGCCTGTGCGCAAGCTTTGGCTTGGCACTCTCGCTTCAGAGGAGAGTATTCTTGAAACCAGCTGTTCCTTAGCCATCTCAAGCTGGAAAATCGCCACCGGCAGTTGGTGCTTGACCGCAACATTGGTTGCGATATTAAGGGCAAAGCTTGTCTTACCTACACCGGGACGTGCAGCAAGCAGGATAAGGTCGGACTTATTAAGCCCTGTCAGCATTGTGTCAAGCAGGGTAAAGCCGGACTTTAGCCCTGTATGCTTATCCTTATCGTCGCCGGCAAGCTCACCTAGATGCTCGTAAACGTCAGCTACAATAGAGCTTATGGGGATAAGCCCCTCTACATCCTTGCCTTTTCGAATATCAAAAATTCGTTGCTCTGCAATATCAAGAAGGGTTGCTGCATCTCCATCTCCCTCACTTGCGTAGCCGATGATTTCTCTTGATGAGGAAATAAGGGAGCGCATATAGAACTTTTCTTTGATTATACGGCAATAGGATTCAACATTTGCTGTTGTAGGAACCTGTTCCATTAGCCCTACAAGGTATACTTTTGCGTCCTCCTTAGTGTCAAAAACCTTGCGAGAAATTGCCTCGTTTAACACTGTGACAATATCAATAGGAGTGCCTAAGGTAAATAGGTGAATCATTATCGAGTATATTTCTTTGTGCTGCTGTTTGTAGAAGCATTCGTAGTTTATCTGCTCACCTATTGTCGATAAGATAGAAGGCTCCAACAAAAGCGAGCCTAGAACGGATTGCTCCGCCTCTAGGCTAAATGGTAGTTGTTGATTTATTTCATTAAAAGTGAAGTCTGCCATATGTATCCCCTCTATATGCTATTGTTGCGTTACACTGACGAACATCTTGACAGCTACTTGCGGATGGAGCTTTATTTCAAATTCATAGCTGCCAAACGCTTTTATATCAGAGTCAAGGACAATCTTCTTTTTATCAACCTTTGTATTAAACTGCGCCTCGATAAGCTCGGAGATTTCCTTAGTGGTTACTGAGCCAAAAAGCTTACCTCCTGCGCCTGCATTAGCAGAGGCAGTTACGGTCTTGCCCTCAAGCTTTGCAGCACTTTCCTTTGCGGACTCAAGCTCCTGCTCAAGGCGGCGAGCTTCATTTTGCTTTTTCTGCTTTATTTCACTTAGGTTTTGTGCGGTTGCCTCAATAGCCAAGCCTTTCTTTATGAGAAAGTTGTGTGCATAGCCATCAGCGACCTTTACAATGTCACCTGCCTTGCCTGTTCCTTTAACGTCCTGTGTTAGTATTACTTGCATATAAATAACCTTCTTTCGTGTTATTGAACTTCAGAATAACCCTTTGGGTTATCACGCTTATTATCGTAGTAGTTGTCTATGCTTTCTAAAAGAAGCTGTCTTGCGTTTTCAATGGAGGAGTTGTCTATTTGTGCTCCTGCCATGGTATGATGACCGCCACCCCCTAGGTCTTCCATTATAAGCTGAACATTGAGCTTGCCCATGGAACGTGCGGATAAATATATAACCTCATTTAGCTCGTAAAGAACAAAGGATGCGTCAACACCGCTGATGCTAAGCAGCTCATCAGCCGCTTGCGGAGCGATAATCTGCAAATCCTGAGAGGTGAAGTCGCTGAAAGAAATGGCGCACTTGCGATATATTTCAGCTGAGGATACAAGACGTGTCCTTTTTTGGTAGCTGTCAATGGAGCTTGAAAATAGTGTGCGAACGGAAATGGTATCAGCGCCCAGCTTGCGTAAAAACGCCGCTGCTTCAAAGGTGCGCACACCTGTGCGCATGACAAAGCTTTTTGTGTCAAGCATAATACCTGCAAGAAGCGCTTCCGCTGCAACAGGGGGAATCCTGCCACTTTCGCCAAAATACTGTAAAAGCTCCGCAACCATTTCTGAGGCAGATGACGCATAGGGTTCATGATGGAAAATAACTGCATTTTCTATGTGACCGACCATTTTACGGTGATGGTCAATTACTACCACTCTGTCGCTATTCTTGTAGAGAGCTTGGCTTTCGAGGAAGTGAGGATTATGTGTATCGACAATAATTAGCAATGACTTGCTCCCTGAAAGCTCGATTGATGCATCCGGTGTGATAAAATAATCAGAGTTGCCGTTATCCATCATGCGCTTCATTAAAGAAGCTGCAAGGTTTTTGTTGGAGTCAATTGCTATGTACGCATCCTTGCCCATGTTGCGAATAGCGCTTACAAGTCCGATGGAAGCGCCTAAACTGTCTAAATCACCAAAGCGATGCCCCATGACAAGAACCCTGTCGCTTGTGTCAATTAAATCGCATAAAGCGGAGGCGATAATACGAGTTTTTACCTTAGTATGCTTTTCAATGCCCTTGGAAATTCCGCCGAAAAACTCAAAAGCAGATTCGGTTTTAATTGAGGCTTGATCGCCGCCCCTGCCAAGTGCCATATCAAGAGCTTGCTTTGCCAAAGTTTCATTTGCCTCAAGTGTGGGTGCGCCTCTGCCAACGCCTATTGAGAGAGTTGCGCCCATGCGCTCGTTTACCATGATTTGACGTGCCTTATCGAGCACCTCAAAGCGCCCCTCCACCATTTTCACAAGGTCACGCTCTTCAAATACTGCCATAAAACGTGCGCTACTGAGCTTATAAAGCACACCGGAGGTTTGGTCAATAAAGTTTTCAAGCAAAAGCTCAAGCTTGCTTAGAATTTGAGCCTTTTCACTTTCCTTAATGTTTTGCAAGAGCTCATCGTAGTTATCGATTATGATTAAAGCCACAGCAGGTCGTGAAAGGTGGTATTCCTTCCTCAAGGAATGGTAGGCAGTAAGGTCTAGAAAGTATATAAGCTGCAGGTCGTTGGATTCACTGTCATTTGATGAGCGTGCATAGGTGCGGTAGGTGCGATTGTTATAAGTGATTTCCACCCCATCAGGGGCTGAAAGCTCATCAAGGGAAAGCTGAGTAACAATATCAAGGCTCATGCCATAGGCATCAAGCATATCCAAAACCTCAAACTTACATAGGGTGTTATACCATAGGATTTGCCTGTCTGCTCCGACAATTAGCACGGGGACAGGCATATCATATAAGCTTTGCTTTTCAAGAAGGTTGATTTTGCTGTCAATTTCGGCAATATACCTGTGCATATTTCGTGAAGCTGAAAAATAGCTCACCAACACGAAAACCACAAGTATAATAGTGGGGGGAATGAGAAAGTATGAAATATAGCGATTGTAGTAGAACATATATGCACAGCTTGCAAGGCTAAGTATCACTAAAGTGAAAATAGCCAACCTAAAAAGCAGGTTATGCCTTGCTCTCTTTTTCATTGATAATCCCCCCTGATTGAAATTAGTATGCTAGATTTCCATTATAATCGGAAGTATCATGGGGTTGCGCTTTGTTTTTGCGAAGATATAGTCCGAAAGAGAATTCTTCATTTTTTGCTTAATAAGTCCCCATTCACGAATGTTGTTCTCACTGCATTCGGCTAGAACCTTTTGCATAAGCTTCTTTGCCTGTTCAAGCAGTTCCTCACTTTCGCGTACATACACAAAGCCTCGTGATACCACATCAGGCCCTGCGACAGCTGAGCCGCTTTCCTTTTCAATGGTGCAAACGACGATAATTAAGCCATCCTCTGCTAAATGCTTTCTGTCACGCAGTACAACTGAGCCAACATCGCCTACGCCCAAGCCGTCCACAAGGACTCTGCCTGCCGGGACTTGACTTACAACCTTTATGTCAATAGAGTCGGTTTCAATGACCTGTCCAATTTCGGCAATAATAATATTACTTTCAGGTATACCCATTGCCCTTCCAAGTGCAGCGTGCTTTTTAAGATGTTTGTACTCGCCGTGAATAGGCAAGAAAAACTTAGGCTTAATAAGGGATAGCATCATTTTTAACTCATCTTGGCAAGCGTGTCCGGACACATGGACATCGTACATTTCTTCATACACAACCTCAGCACCGGATTTCATAAGTTCATTTACAACCTTACCCACATACTTTTCATTCCCGGGAATTGGCGTAGCTGAAATAATGATAAGGTCGTCAGCACCAATGTTAACCTTGCGGTGCTCGTGCATTGCCATGCGAGTAAGAGCGCTCATAGGCTCGCCTTGACTGCCTGTAGTGACAATAACAACCTCTTCATGGGGCAACCTGCCTGCTGTATCAATATCAACGATAAGGTTTTCGGGTATGGTGAGGTAACCTAGCTCAATCGCTTTAGACACAACATTTTCCATGCTTCTACCCAAAACTGCAACCTTGCGGTTATATAGCACAGCAGAGTCAATAATCTGCTGTATACGGTGGATGTTAGAGGAGAATGATGCGATAATAATGCGCTTATCACCGGTAGAGGCGAAAAGGTTCTTAAAGCTTTCGCCTACCTTGCGCTCAGGAGGCGTGTAGCCGGGGCGTTCAGCGTTTGTGCTGTCTGACATAAGAACAAGCACACCCTTATTACCAAGCTCACCAAAGCGTGCAAGGTCAATTATACCGCCTTGAATGGGAGTATAGTCCACCTTGAAATCCCCCGTGTGGACAATTACACCGGCAGGTGTGTGAATAGCAAGTGCCACTGCATCTGGGATTGAGTGGTTTACATGGATAAACTCAACCGCCATGCAGCCAAACTTCACAATTTGCTTTGGAGTGACAACATTAAGTGTAGTCTGTCTTAAAAGACCATGCTCACTAAGTTTGCCCTCGACAAGACCTATGGTGAGTCTAGTGCCGTATATTGGGGTGTTAATTTTCTTTAGAAAGTAGGGTAGTCCTCCTATATGGTCCTCGTGACCGTGGGTAAGGACGATACCACGCAGCCTGTCCTTATTGCGCTCAACGTAGGTGTAATCGGGCAATACAAGGTCAACACCTGGCATATCCGCATCAGGGAATGCCATGCCGCAGTCAACGATAACCATATCGTTGCCGCACTCGAAGCAGGTGAAGTTCTTCCCGATTTCGCCAAGTCCTCCAAGTGGGATAATGCGGACAGGAGTCTTGCGCTTATTGTCGTTGTTAGTTCCGACAGAAAGAGGCGCAACCAAAGGAGCTTCAAGCCTTTTTGCAAGGTGGGGTTTAGCGGGTCTTGAGCTTTGGGAGCGGTTTGTGCGGTAGTTGTTTCTCGAGTTGCTCTTAGGTGCGCTTATGGTGTCCTGTGCAGGGGTAGGAGTTGCCGCAATTTCCTTTTTAGGAGCGGGCTTGCGATTAGTATTACGCTTTTGTTTAGGCTTAGCAGAGCCTTCGGTAATATTTGTTCTGGTGGGTTTGTTTCCACCACTAGATTTCTTAGCGATTTTCTCAGTTAAATCAACGGGATTTGATAGATTGATTGCATTACTGATTGCAAGATCTAGATTACTTGCAGGTTGTTTCTTTTGTTGTGACATATTTTTCCTTTCATTCCCTAGTACGCTCTATTTTTTGCAAAGCGTTCTAAGCCTCCGCAAAATACGGAAGATATAATTATAATATTTAAGACATGAGCGCATCCAGCAGGTACGTTCATCTGAACAGCTGCAGTCTTGTCTATATGTAAAAACGAACATTATAGCCATAAAAATATATTAGCTGTACGAAAAATCATACAGGTTAAAGCCGTTTGGACTGCCTAAGCAAATAATCTTTATTTATAGTTGCTTAGGCAGACATATACAAGACCATTATAATATAGTTGGCATTAGCTGTCAAGTGACAGATCTCTAAAACGCTTCTCGTAATCCTCGCAAAGTTCAGCCGCATATTCAGCGGAAACACTCTCTGCATAGACAAGGAGAGCCTTGCCTGTTTTTGTTGGATGTAAAAGCACTTTTCCCCTGTTATCCTCCAGCATAACGCCATCGCTTGAGGGTTTTCCATGGGCGCCGACCTTTTTTAAGGCGGCTTGCAGGCTTGAGCTGATTGCCACCAAACGGCTTGAACGGCTAAACTTAGGCAAGCGATCAACTGCATCGTAAAGCGTCAAGCGCTCCTGTGACAAATAATCCAGCACATTAAGAGCGAGAATAAGACCATCACGGAAAAAGGAGCAGTCCTTTGCGATTTCTCGTGCTTGCTCGTCGGACTTATCGCATGAGCAGGAGTAATAGCGGTGAACACGCCCTCCATAGCGCACGGCAAGGTTGTCAATGGCACTTGGGAAGTTAAAGGGTAGGGAAACAGGCTTGCCTTTTAGGAAGTAGCTTTCGCAAGCAAGCATTACAAGTTTTTCGTGGGACACCAGTCCTGTGCGCTCAGATAAAGTGGACAGTCTGCGACCGTTTGAAGTAAGGCTTAAAATGCTCTGTTCCCCGTCCATGTCATTATAACGACTTAAAATGGGGTTTAGCAGGTCGATTATGGCGGGGTTTGTGGATTTTACTATTGCCTTTATGCCCTTAAAGGTCGAGGATAGCTGATTTTCAAGCTCAATAGGGTACAGACTGCCTATTCCTTGCATAGAAATGCTTGTGCCGAAGCCATTCCATGGTGCCTTTGAATGCTCCCCTCGGTTTAAACAGCCCTCAAGCTTGCGCTCCTGCGCCCTTGTAAGGGGCAGCCCCCCTTTGTCATACAAATATATCGTGGTGGTGATGCCTGACTCAATCAAAGCGCCGATAGGCACATTGCTTTTTCGTAGAGAAAAGTCAAATTCGGTGGGTAAACACTCACCAAAATCCCATGCAGTGCCACCTGCGGCGGTGATGCCGGAAATGAATGCCGCTTGCAGGGAGCGTCCTGCATTTCCTCCGCAGTGAGCAACACCTACTATACCCTCGGGGGAAATTGCGACAGCGGAGCTTCCAAGCTTTGCGGCGATTTGAGGGGTGATTACGGTGTTGGTTTCCCCGGATATTCCGTCCTCATCGCAAAACAGGTTGCGACCGTAGCCGTATTTGATGTCATAGGAAGCGGTGCTGCCTGCTTCTAGATGCCTGCCCTGCCAAAGCTTTACTCCGCTTTCGACAGTGGCACTTTCGCCAACAACTGCGTTTTCGCCTATTACAGCGCCCTCGTAGACGGCGCTACCACGCTCAAGCTTTGCATTCGAGCAGATAATAGCATCGTTGCAACGCCCCCTTGTGCCTATATATGCGCCGTCAAGGATGATGCTTGCGTGGAGCTTGCTATTTTCGCCAATGGTGACGTTGTCGCCGATTACACAGCTTGCTTCAATGACAGTACCACGTCCGATTTTGACATTTTTGCCTATAAAACAGGGAGGCTTAATTGTTGCCCCATCAAGGGTGACAGGCTCTTTGGCGATTATGCCCTCTAGCGAGCGATGACCTTGAATATCGCATTTTACCCTACCTGCAAGCATATCACGCTGACATTTTATATAGCTTGCAAAGTCGCCTATATCGCACCAATAACCGTTTTCCTCATAGCCGCATAGGCGCATGCCGTTTTCAAGCATGGCAGGGAATATATTTTGCGCAAAGTCCGTTTGAATATTATCAGGGATAAGGTCTAAAGCGGATTGAGAGAGTATATATACGCCTGTGTTGGCAAGGTCGGTTGTACAGCTGGAAAAGGAGGGCTTTTCCAAGAAGCCCGTCACCTCACCACATTGGTTGAGGTTCACAAGCCCATATTCTCGAGGGTCGTCAACACGCTTAACCACAATGGTTGCGTCGGCATTTTTACTTTTGTGATATCGCACAGCTTGTGCTAAGTCAAAATCGCACATTGCATCAGCACTTATAACAAGTAAATCATTGCCCGATAAGCCCCCAAGCTTGGCGGCATTTTTAACGCTGCCAGCAGTGCCCAGAGGGTGAGTTTCGTAAAAATAGGAAAGCTCCATACCCTTAAAACCGCTGTTTTGAAAATGGTGCTCAATTTTCTCACCCTGATACATAAGTGTAAGCGCACAGCGCTTAAATTCGTGCTTTATAAGCAGCTCTATGATGTACTCGACCACAGGGCGGCCGCATAGTGGGGCAAGGGGCTTAGGCATATTGCAAGTAAGTGGGCGAAGTCTGCTGCCAATTCCGCCTGCCATAATAATCGCTTCCATGATAAACCTCCAATAATAGCAATAGTATTGCTATTATTGGAGGTTTTTGAAAAATTATTCTGATTTATCGTTATCCTCTGTAAAGACAGTTTTTGCAGTATTTTTAAAGCCGGTGGTTTTCTCGGGAAAGAGGAAAACGGTAATGGTTTGGAACATTAGCTTCAGGTCAAGGCGAAGTGAGTAGTTTTCAATGTAGATAAGGTCTAAAATAAGCTTATCTCGTGGGGTTGTGTTGTACTTGCCCATTATTTGCGCAAGTCCTGTTAGTCCTGCCTTTACCTTTAGACGATAGCGGAACTCGGGTAAATCCTTATAGTATTCCTCGGCGATTGCAGGGCGCTCTGGGCGAGGGCCTACAATACTCATTGAGCCAAAGAGTATATTGAATAGCTGGGGCAGTTCGTCGAGCCTTGTCTTGCGCAAAAATGCACCGATTTTCGTAATGCGTGGGTCATTGCGCTCGGCAAGGACAGCAGTGTCGCCCTTTTCGGCATCCATTATCATTGTGCGGAATTTAAGCAGCTTAAAGGATTTACCGGCTTCGGTGACACGCTCCTGCTTAAATAGCGCAGGTCCTCCGTCAGATAAGCGGATTGCAATTGCTTCAATGAGCATAATGGGCCATGTTAGGGCAATGCCAAGTATGGACAGTACAAGGTCGCATGCACGCTTGAAGATTCGCTGCTCAATGTTAAGTCCCGTGTGCTCATAGGAGAATAGGGATGTGTCGTCAATCAGCTCATGCTCGGCGTTGTTCATGAGTATATCAGGCAGAGCAGGCAAGTAGTAAAACTGTTTTGAACGCTTGTAGCAATACTCCATAATATAATCTCGAGTTTCGGTGGGAATATCAATGAGCATAACCGCCTCACTTGAGCGAATAGAGCGATGCAGTTCAGGTTCGTCATAGCGCATAGTCCTGTTGACATTGAAACGATTTTTATATTGCAGAAGCTTTCGCTGCATATATGCAAGCTTTTCCTCGTTGCCGTGGATTATAAGCAAATCGCGAGGGGGGTTGAGATTATAGTAAATCTTATTAGAGAACTTTGTTAGGACAATAATGATTACGCATTGGAGCGCAATTATAACTACAAGATGGCCAAGGCTTACAATACGCTTGTCCATTACACAAAGCTGAATATATGCAAAGCAGTCGGTGACAACAACTGCCACAGCAGTGGAGAGAGCGATTTCCTTAGTGCGCCTTTGACCTATTGCATAGCCACCGTAAATACGGAGCATTGCGTAGAAAACAACTAAAAAGGTGGTAATAACAATTGTGCTGACACGGGAAATTCGAGACATCTCAACTCGCAAATCAGCATTTTCGGTTAGATAGACGCCATAAAAAACTGCTAACATTGAAAAGATCAAAAGCAGTTTTACAAGAACAATAATGCTGCGTTGAAAGGTCTTTGCAGTTCTTGTCAAGTTAAGCACTCCTTTCATTAAAGCTTAAAAGAATAGTAAATTTGTAGTGTGTTTATAAGTTCAAGATGTACTATGACGTTTCAGTCACAATCAATTATAGCATATACTTTTTTAGTTGCAATGAGGAAATTTGATTTTTATAAAAGTTTCATTTTAATGGTCACATAAATGGTGCAATTGCACAGTATGTGGTCATAGGACACATTAATTCATAGTGATAACTTACAATATTATGATTTGTGACATAAAGACTGATAAGTTTTTAACTAAACTATTAACAAGATAATACCGAAAAATAAACTTTCATCTTATTAGTGATTATGCACAGTCTATGCGTTGATTTTACTGGATTAAATCAAGTATAATTATAAAAAGAACAAGTGGGCGCTTTATCGCCCCTAACTAGGTTTACGTAATACTATTATTGTCCAAATCCAACAACTAGATTAACACAGGGGGGTAATGCATTGGGTAGAGCGCCAGCAAAAGCCAAGCCGTTGCGTCGCATATTGCTGCAACCGGCAATTGCCCTTATCTTAATAATTTGTGCAATATATTTGTGCGCAATTGTTTCGTCCGGCGTTTTTCGCAGCCTTGATGAATCATCGTCTAATTCATTTTATCGCTCGGTAACAAATAGAACATCTGAGCTAAGAAGCACAATGACCGATGCGGCAGGTATTGCTGAGGTTTTTAGCAAGAATGTATCCTCACTGGTTTATGAGAAGCTTGAGCAATCCGATGAATATGACAATATTCTAGATATGCTAGAGGGTTCAAACGAGGTGCGCTTAGAGACACTTAATATAGTAGCCGAGGAGATTGGCGACATACTGAACTTACGCAAGGTAACAGGGGCGTTTGTATGCCTTGATGTGCTTACAAACTCTGGGGGTGAAAGCGGTGAACGATATTCGGTATATATACGGGATGATAGTGTGCTGGCATCAAGTTACACAGAGGCTAACCTTACCCTTATTCAAGGGCCTCTTAGTGTACTAAACGGCAGGGATATAATGAAATATCATCATTGGAGCGCAGCGTGGAGTTTTGAAGATGAAAAGAGCAGCAATTTTTTCACCAAGCCGATTAGAGAGGCAAAGAAAGGTAACGACATTAGCATAAGTGCTCTTGGTTATTGGTCTGAGATATATACGATAAATAACGATTCTGTTCGTGTAATCACATATAGTGTGCCATTAATTACTCCTGAGGGGGAAGTTTTTGGCGTGTTTGGGGTTGAGCTTAGCGCAAGCTACATTCAACGTCTGTTGCCGCATAGCGAGCTTAACTTCCCGAGGGAAAGCTTTTACCTGCTTAGCGATTTTACCTCGGAGGGGTATGCTGAGCATAGGATTCAAAGCGGCGAGTACGCAGCGAAGTTTTTGACCACTGAGCAGCTAAGGAATGCGGAGAAGCTGCCCCTATATGACAATAAGCTTTATGAAATAGATGGCGGTGCGTCAGATGATAAAGCCATTACCGCAATAGGGAATGTCAACTTGTACTCCATTAGCAGCCCATATTATGGCGAGGCGTACACCCTATACGGAGTGGTAAAGGAGTCAGCACTGTATAGCAACTCAAGAAGATTACTCACATACCTCATATATGCGCTTGCGATTGCGCTTATTATAGGCGTGGCAGGGATAGTATACTTCGTTTCACTGGTCGCAAAGCCTATTAAAAGGGTGGTCAAGCATTCGCAATCCTATTCGGGTAAAAGCGGCGAGATTTTTCTAGGGCGCACAGGAATGAAGGAGATTGACACGCTTGTTGTCACAATTGAGGATTTAAGCACGGATTTTCTTGAGTTTTCAAGGAGAGTCTCTGAGGCGATTACCCTTACAGAAGTGCCGATTGGTATATTTGAGATTAACCGCAGCAACAACACTGTTTATATAAACAAAATGATAGCGCAGCTCTTTTCCATGGAGTGTGAGGGCGAGGAAACATTCCTAAGCTTTGACATATGGGAACCATTGATAAACAAGATAAAAGCTCATAAGGAGCGCAACAGTGAAAATGTCTATGCCTTTACACAAGCCGGTGCGGATACCAAATGGCTGCGTATAAAGACTGCTCTAAAGGGAAACAGTGAATATGGTATAATTATCGATGTCACCACGGAAGTTCTCGAGAGAATGCACTTTGAGCTTGAACGCGACACGGATTCGCTTACAGGGGTACTGACACGAAATGCTTTTTTTGCACAAGCGATAGCAAAGATACAGGACACACCGGATAAAATGGGAGCTTTCATCTTTTCAGATATTGATAACCTTAAAGCTGTAAACGAAAAGTTTGGGCATGATGTTGGTAATCATTATGTGATTATGGCGGCGGAAACTTTCAAGAGATTTGGCGTTTATGGCGGTATTGTAGGGCGACTAACAAGCGATGAGTTCGTGGTTTTTCTCTATGGCTATGATTCGGAGGAAAAGTTAAAGCGAATTATCAATGATGTTTTAGGTAAAGCTACAGGCAAGGTATACGATTCTCTTGCCCCAAGCATAAATAATATTCAGTGCTCCACAGGATACTCGTTCTACCCACGCCATGGGAAGGGCTTAGACTCATTAATGAGGTATTCCGAGTTTGCAATGAATGAGATAAAACGCACAATAAAGGGAGGAATAAGAGAGTTTTCCTCTGAAAGCTATAGCTGGAGCAGAAACAGGGCAGATGCAGGTGAAACCCTTAACGCAATGTTAGAAAGCGGTGTGATGGACTATTCATTCCAGCCGATAGTAAGCACCCAAAATGGAAAAGTATACGCGTATGAGGCGCTTATGCGGCCGGGGCTTGCAGGTATTCAAACACCGCAGGATGTAATTGACTTTGCACGCACTCAAGCAAAGCTTTATCAAATTGAGCACATGACATACTTTAGCACGCTTGCGTGGATAAAGGAAAATGCGTACTTTGTAGGGGAGAAGAAAATATTTATTAATTCAATCCCCGGCATGATGCTTACCACTCGAGACTTGCAAAAGCTGCGTGATATGTTTGGGGAGTTTATCCCTCTTATCGTGACTGAAATAACGGCTGATGAGCAAAGCGACGATGAATTTATCAGTACAAAGGTAGGCTCAATGCGCAAGAGCAGGGGAGAAATTGCAATAGATAAATTTACCGACAGCGTGGAGTCTGATTTGCTTATAATGCGCACAAAGCCTGAATACATCAAGCTTGAAAAAAAGCTTATTACGGAAATTCATGAAAATAAGAAAAATCAAAGCACAGTTCGTGAAATTGCCAAAAAGGCACATAGCATAAACGCAATGCTTATAGCATGCTGTATTGAATCTGCTGAGGAGCTTGAAATGCTGATTATGCTCGGTGTGGATTTTGTACAGGGGAACTATATTGGAGAGCCAATGTCTTACCTTGAAGATATACCAAAGAGCTTAACCAAGGAAATACTTCGAGCAAAACAGCGCAGAAATGAAAACTTAGAAAAGTAAGAAAAAATACGCTTAGTAATTACTAAGCGTATTTTTTATGTATAAGTTATACTTAATGTAAGCTATTATTGATACAAAAAGAATATTTCCCGGGGAATGTTATGCTCTGTCTTTGAGCAGGTCACGAATTTCAGTAAGAAGAACTTCTTCTGTACTTGGCTTTTCAGGGGCTGGTTCAGGCTTTGGCTCTGGCTTCTTAAACTTAGATAAAAGCTTGATAAACAGGAAAATCGAAAAAGCAATTATAAGGAAATCAATTATTGACTGAATGAACGAACCATAACGAAATGCAGCTTCAGCTATGTCTTCAGTGGCTGGCGTGATGACATATTTGAGCTCGCTGAAGTTTACATTACCTAGAATAACTCCAATGAGTGGCATTATTACGTCGTTTACAAGAGAAGTAACAATTTTGCCGAAGGCTCCACCAATAATAACACCGACCGCCATATCCAGTACATTGCCCTTCATGGCAAAAGCTTTGAATTCCTTTAACATAAAACTACCTCCACATTAATTTTTAAGTCTAACTTTATATTATTACAAAGGAATACTTATGTCAAGAGGCAAGCTAGAGCAATGTGCGAATAGCTTGTAGAGCAATTTCATCTGCAAGCTCGGATATCTTATCAAAGTGCATATGGGGAGCATAGTAGGTTTCAAGGACGTCATGCTGCTTTTTTGCACGGTTAATGCGGTATATGGCAGTGCTTAACAGCAGCTCGAAAATGGAGGTTGCAGTACTGATTTCAGCAGATTTATCCGGTGGGAACATAGGAATATATTTATCAAGGTCAATATCACTTGATTGATTTTCTATGGAGCCTGGCTGTATGGTAAAGAAAATGCCTTCACTCGGCAGATAGAGATGCTCAAGCCTTTCAGCAGGCGACATAGGACCGAAAAAGCTATAACAGTCAAGCCCAAGCTCCAAAGCATGGGTTCGTATTTTATCAAGCAACAGATGGGAATAAGGGTTTTTCTTTGATGCAATGCGGTATACCTTGTTGGCGTTTTCAACATATGTGCCAATGTAGTCGGTGATGCCGAGGGGTGTGATTGCACTTAGGAAAAGTTCCCTATTCCAGCCGTATTTATCGCCTTTGCGCTCAAGCTTTAGGCTATGTGCAAGAGCATTAAACTCTATGCTTATGCAAGTGGGGTCAACAGCAGCTTTATACATAGCGTCAATGTCGTCCTCCACTTGTTTTGCGGCGCTTAAAAAGTGGTATGCGCTTGCAAAGGAGGTGCTGATTTTTTTGTTACACTCAATTATTTTATCCTTGTTGGGGATAATGCTTTGCGCATCCCAGTACATCCCCATATTCAGTATTTCATCAACAGCGGCAGGTGTTTTAGGGTCTACTATATGAGGAGCTGTGCCATCAAGCATGCAAAACCCAAGTGCGGGGAATACAATCCCGTCTAGGGAGCTGTTATCCGAGGAGCAGTGGGCAAGTTCACAGTCAAATCCTTGTGCAATGAGCTTTGCAGCAACGGATTTCATAAGCGTGGATTTCCCTGTACCAGGACCGCCCTTTATGGTGATAAT